>SYDD01000106.1 GCA_005786775.1 Opitutaceae bacterium | reverse complement strand
CCCGCGGCGCTCGCGGCGGCCAGCACCGGCCCGCCGGGCAGGCCCGCGGCGGACCAGCCGAGGTCGATCACATAGTCATCGAGCGTCGCGGCCCAGTGTTTCGTCAGCTCCATCCCGCGAGCGTTGGCGGCGGCCCCCGCCTTGTCCACCTCGGCCCGTGTGGCGGGAAAATCACGCGTGCACGCAGGCCGGGCTTGCGCTCGTCCGGGCCGGGACAAAGGCTCGTCGCTGTCGGCTCCGTCCGGCGGCGCCGCGCCCCCCTCCGCCCCTTTTCCCCTATGGACTGCACCTCGTACCTGAACCGTCGCGACTTCCTGCAATTCTCGGCCGTGGCCGCCGCGCTGCTGGCCTTCCCCGGCTGCGCCACGCTGGCCAAACAGCCCCGCAAACCCCGGCCGATCGCCGCGGGCGCCAAGATCCGCTTCGCCCAGATCGGGTGCGGCGGCAAGGGCTTCAGCGACGCGATGGCCCAAAAGGACGAGGACGTCGTGGCGCTCTGCGACATCGACGTGGAGCGGCCGAACCTGAAGAAGCTGCGCGACTCCTTCCCCAAGGCGAAGTTCTACACGGACTACCGCAAGATGCTGCGCGAGATGGATGACCAGATCGACGCCGTCGGCATCGCGACGCCGGATCACATGCACTTCCTGCCGGCCTACATGGCGATCATGCTGGGCAAGCACGTCTACATCCAGAAGCCGCTCACCCAGACCGTCGGCGAGGCCCGCGAACTCCTCCGCCTCGCGCGTCTGAACGGCGTCTGCACCCAGATGGGCAACCAGGGTCACGCCGGCGAGGGCATCCGCCTCGTGCGCGAGTGGTTCCAGGCCGGCCTGCTCGGCGAGGTCCGCAACGTCGAGATCTGGACCAACCGCCCGGTCTGGCCCCAGGGCATGCAGGAGTGGCCGAAGGGCGGGACGCCGCCCGCGGGCTTCAGCCAGGACCTGTTCCTCGGCCGCGCCCCGGAGCGCCCCTACAGCCCGGACATCCATCCCTTCAAGTGGCGCGGCATCATCGATTACGGGTGCGGCGCCCTCGGCGATATGGCGTGCCACATTATGGACGCCGCCTACTGGAACCTCGAGCTGGCCCAGGCGACCTCCGTCACGGTCGAACTGAAGAAGATCGACCAGAAGAGCACCGTGGCCTTCCCCAAGTCGGCCGTCGTCGAGTACAACTTCCCTGCCCGCGGCAAGCTGCCCCCGGTGAAGCTGATGTGGTCCGAGGGTGGCGAGCGTCCCGAGACCCCCGCCGGCCTTAAGCAGGACAACCGCCAGCTGGCCAAGGGGGGCCAGCTCCTCATCGGCTCCAAGGGAACCGTTTACGACGGCAACGACTACTGCAACAGCCCCCGCTTTATCCCGGAGGCGCAGCACAAGGCGCTCGTCGACGGCGGCAAGCTGCCGCCCAAGACCGTGACGCGGGTGCCGGAGAACAACCCCCACAAGGAGTGGACCGTCGCCATCCGGAAGAACGACCCGACCCACGCCGGTTCGAACTTCGAGTATTCGGTGCCCTTCACCGAGACCGTCTGCCTCGGCACGATGGCCATCCTCGCGGGCGGCAAGTTCACCTTCGACCCCGCCAAGATGACCACCGGCCGGCCTGAAGTGGACGCCCTCCTCTACCCGACCTACCGCAAGGGCTGGGAGATGGACGCCCCGATGGCCTGAGGCGCCCCGCTCCTCCACCCTGCTCCTTCCGGGCCGCCCTCCAGGCGGCCCTTTTCCTGCCCTCCCCTCCCCAACCGCTTCCCTTCCCTCCGATGCAAGCCACCCGCCGCCAGTTCCTCTCGGCCGCCTCCGCCGCAGCCGCCGTCGCCGCCACCCGCCCCGCCTCCGCCGCCGCCCCCGCGGCCAAGGAGAAGTTCAGCATCTCCCTCGCCCAATGGTCGCTCAACAAGCGCTTCCTCAAGCGCCCCGGCGCCGAGCCGCTCGATAACCTCGAGTTCGCCCGCATCGCCCGTTCCGTCGGCATCGACGGCCTCGAGTACGTGAACCAGATGTTCAAGGACAAGGCCGGCGACCGCGCCTACCTCGGCCAGATGAAGGCCCGCGCCGAGTCCGAGGGGGTGAAGAGCCTCCTGATTATGGTCGATGGCGAGGGCAACCTCGGCGCCCCGCAGGAGGCCGCCCGCGCCAAGACGGTCGAGAACCACCTCAAGTGGCTCGACGCGGCCGCGTTCCTCGGCTGCCACAGTATCCGCGTCAACGCCGCCAGCGACCCCAAGCTGTCCTGGGACGAGCAGGCCAAGCTTGCCGCCGACGGCCTGCAGCGCCTCTGCGTCGAGGGCGACAAGCGTGGCCTCTGGGTGGTGGTCGAGAACCACGGCGGCCTCTCCTCCAACGGCAAGTGGCTGATCCAGGTGATGCAGCTCGCCAAGCACGCCCGCGTCGGGATCCTGCCGGACTTCGGGAACTTCTACACCGACCGCACCAAGTCGGAGATGTACAATCCCTACCAGGGGGTCCGCGAGTTTATGCCCTGGGTGAAGCAGGCGGTCAGCGCCAAGTCCTGGGACTGGGACACCGGCGCGGGCCGCTTCTACACCGAGGACCGGCGCGAGAAGATGGAGATGACCCTCGATTACGAGCGCTTGCTGAAGATCGTGGTCGGCGCGGGCTACTCCGGCTACGTCGGGATCGAGTACGAGGGCCACAAGCACTCGGAGATCGACGGCATCCGCCGCACCAAGCAGGCCCTCGAGGAAGTCCGCGCGCTGCTCTGACCGCGCGGCCTGCGGCCACCGGCCCGCGGCGCCCGGGGAAACCCTCCCCGGGGCCGCGTGGTAGCGATTGGCCTCCGGCTCAGCCGGCTTAGTGCGCGAAGGAGCGCTCGTCCTCGGGCAGCGGCTTGTCCTTCGTCTCCGGCGCGAAGGGCAGCACGATCAGGCCGAGGAGGAACACGGAGCACATCACGAGGGCGGCCGGACGCATCGGCTCAGCGTGGTGGGCGAAGACCTCGGTCTTGAGCATCCCGATCACCGGGACGCCCGCGGCGGCCAGGAAGCGGCCGACGTTGTAGCAGAACGAGGTGCCGGTACTGCGGAGGTGGGTCGGGAACAGTTCCGGCAGGTAGATCGCGTAGACCGCGAAGACCGCCAGCTGGAAGAAGCCCATGATCGGGATCAGCCAGAACGTCTGGCTCGCATTGGTATAGAACTGGAAGGCGCAGGCGGTCGCGATGAGCGCCGTGGAGAAGGCGATCGCGAAGGCCTTGCGGCGGCCGAGACGGGCCGCCACCCAGCTCGCCGAAAGCATCCCGAAGAAGGCGCCGATCTGGAGCGTCAACAGGCCCCAGCTGGCCCATTTGTCCACCAGCGGCCCGATCTGCTCCTTAGTCATCCCTTGGGCGGCGTAGGTCTTGCTCAGCACGGTGCGGATGAGTTCCGGGGTGAAGAAGCCGATGCCCCAGAGCCCGATCACGCCGGAACAGACCAGCAGCATCCCAACGATGGCGTTGCGGCGCCAGCGCGGGTCGCGGAACAGTTCCCCGTAGGTGAACTTGCTGTGCCGGTCGAGCGCGCCGGAATCCTTCATCTTCTGCCACTGCTCCGGCTCCTTCATCCGGGCCCGGATGACCAGGGCGAGCAGCGCGGGAATGGCGCCGATCACGAACATCCAGCGCCAGGAGTTGCCGAGGGAGATCGCACCGGACTTCTCCAGGTTGGCCATCCCCATCCCGATGAGGGCGGCGGAGATGTTACCCATCGCTGAGAGGGCCTGCAGGGCGCCGAGGGCCCCGGAGCGGGAGCGCGCCGGCATCACTTCGGCCAGCAGGGCCACGCCGACCGCGAATTCACCGCCAACCCCGAGGCCCGTGATGAAGCGGTAGAAAGCGAAGTCCCAGAACGACGTCGAAAGCGCGCTGAGACCGGTGCACAGCGAGTAGATCAGGATCGTCAGCATCATCGTCTTGGCCCGACCGATGCGGTCGCCCAAGGCGCCGAAGATCAAGCCGCCGGTCGCCCAGCCGACGAGGAAGATGGACGTGGCGTAGCCGCCCCAGAGGATCGGGTCCCTGCCCTCCGGCAGGAGGGCCTTCATCGCCGGCATCCGGGAGAGGGTGAACAGCTGCTGATCCAGGCAGTCGAACAGCCAGCCGAGGGAGGCGACAATGAAGACGAACCAATGGTAACGGTTCAGACCGTGCCACCAACGGCCGGTCACGGGGGCGGGAGCTGGGGATTGCATATCGGAGTAAGGAGCGACGCTTACGCGGCGAGAGGACGGGCAAAGTTACCCGCCAGCGCAATCCTGTTCGCCATCCCCTCCCCCGTCCGGGTCACTCGGTCGTGACGCCGCCCCCGCCCGGCCGCGGCCCTCCGCACCCTAAGGGGTTAGGCCGTTAGTTGCTAGCCGCGTGATGGCGTGGGGTACCGAGGCGCGTCAAAACTAGCGATTAACGGCCTTCTCTGAGTTCCCTCGTGCAAGCGTAATGTTGGGTCCTTTTTCAGCCTGGTTTGGGGATGGGCGCAGGCGGTTACGCGGGCGGCTGCCGGCGAGCCGTCCGAGGGTGGGACAGAGAGATTCCGCGATCACACTTCTCTCAGCGGCGGACACGCTGTCAGCGGCCCCGCGCAGGGTAATGGTTAGATCCCCGGCCCTCTATCCTGACCCAAGACGCACCTTACCGGGAAGGCCGTCAGTCCGTTGCGAGAGCAGCCGGGGAAAGGGGATCTGGCTTGGTCGGCACGCGGCGGTAGTCGCGCTGCGCGGTGAGCATCTGCCAGGCGATCTTGGCCAGGCGCCGGGCGGTGATGGTGATGGCCTCGTTG
>SYDD01000105.1 GCA_005786775.1 Opitutaceae bacterium | reverse complement strand
GTGACCCCGCTCTCCCCGGTGCGAGCCAAGCGCAGCGGCAGGTCACCGAAAAGCAGGCGATAGCCCGCGAGAGTGGTCGGATCCTGCAGCGGCCCCTCGACCTCCATCCAGCGGAAGGCGACGCTCGGCGTGCCGTCGGGTGTCATGAGCGGGTTGCGGAAATTGTTCGGGCGCGAGCGGTAGAAGCGGGACGCGTCCGGCACGAGGGTCTCGTTGGCCAGCAACCAAACTTCGCCGAGGTCGTGCACCGCCGGCTCCGGGGTAAGGTCAAAGCCACCGACCCTACGGTTGAGTATGCCGTTGCGGGTGTAGACCGTGATCGGCTCCACGGTCCGCCCCGGGGAAAGCTGGTCGTAGTTCGGAACGTTGGGATTCGGCGGGCGCGGCGTCCCTTTGCGGTCGGCCTCGTCCGCGTACCGCTGCGCGATCCCGCCGGGCGCTGCCCACAGAGTGTACCCGCTGAAGCGGATCCGGTACCGGCCGGCCACTGGGGCCCGGAAGCCGTCCCAGCGGTAGGTGAAGCCGGTGACGTAGTTGCTGGACACCCAGCCGACCGCCTCGCGCTCTCGGAGCGCGGGATCAGCCGGGCCGACGGTCAACGGCGCCTCCAGGCGGCGGACCTCGGGCTGCGGCGTGATCAGGTCGAGAAGCGGATAGGTCATCCGGTCCGGAGACGAGTTGAAGATGCTGCCGCTGAATTTGCCCGTGAGGGTTCGCTGGTCTCGAGCGTAGTGGCGGGTGACGGTGGCCGGCGAGAGCGCGTGCCGGACGCTCAGGACCTGCCGGAAGGCGTGGTCGGCGGCGCTAAGGTAGCGGGCGAGATGGACGTGTGAGACGTCGAGGGCGGACGCAGCCTTGTTGAAGCGGTGCGCCTCGCCGTCCTCAGGGAATTGTCCCCGGAGCTGCAGCCACGGGGCGGAAAGGAGGTCCCGGACCGCGTTCTCGTATTCCAGTGCGTTGAGCCGCCGCGCGCCGCCGCGGCCGGCCGCGGCAATGCGCGCCTGCTCCGCAGCCTGCAGGGATTCGCCGAGTTCCCGCAGAAAGCCTGCGAGCTGCGCCGGTTCGGGCCGGGCCTTGTGCTCCGGGGGCATCTCGCCGGCGGCGGCGCGGTCGTGGATTCGGGCCCAGCGTGCGAGATCTCCCGGGTTGGCCGGGTCCAAGCGCAGCGCACCGAGGTCGAGGCCGCCTTTTCGCTCCACGTCATCGTGGCAGCCGACACAGTGCCGTTCGATAAAGGCATTCGCGCCAGGCGGGAGGGATGCACCCGCGCTGGCGGCCGCGAGGGCCGCGAACAGGAACCGCTGAAACCAGCGCGTCATCCGGCGAATTCGAGGCCCCGGAACGTGCCGGTGGAAGAGGCGAAGCGCTCCGCGGGAATGCCCATCCGCTGCAGCATCGAGACGAAGAGGTTCGGCAACGGATAATTGTGGGCGGTGCTAAACGCGTGGTGGCGGCCGTGGCGGAAGCCGCCCCCGGCGAGCACGGTCGGCAAGTTGAAGCAGGTGTGGGCGTTCGCGTCGCCAAAGTTCGAGCCATAGAGCACCATTGTCCGGTCGAGTAGCGGGCCCCCGTCTTCGCGCGTCGCCTTCAGGTCGGTGAGCAGTTTGGCCAGGAGGCGCATATGCCACTCGTCGATCCGACGGAGCTCGCCCCGCTTCTTCTCCGACTTACCATGGTGGGAGAGATTGTGGTAACCGTCGGTAAGCGTCGATTCCGCGAGCTCCAGCGCGGGGGTGCTCACGCCGTCGAGCATCAGGGTAATGGCGCGGGTTGAGTCGGTCTCGAACGCAAGGCGGGCCAGGTCGTACATCACGCGTACCTTCTCCATGTAGGCCGCGGGGTTAGCCGGGTCGATGGGTACGGGAACATTGACCGCCGGCTTGGGCCGCTGCTCCCAGCCGCGCGAGGCTTGGAGCCGCTGCTCGAGTTCGCGCACGCTGGTGAAATACTGGTCGAGGCGCTCCCGATCTGGGGCGGGTAGGTCGCGGCGGAGGGCGCTGGCTTGGCCGGCCACCGCGTCGAGAATGCTACGCCCGGTGTCGAGCCGGCGCAGTTGTGCGGTGACCTCCGCGGCTGAACCCTGAAGGAAGAGCTGGCGGAACACGTCCGCCGCCTTGTCCTCGGGGGGGATGGCGACGCCGCTGCCGGTCCACGAAAGGCTGCGGGTGCGGGTGTTGACGCCGAGGGTGAGCGAGGGGAAGCGGGTGCGGGTACCGATCTGCTCCGCGATGACCTGATCGAGCGAGATGGTGTTGCGGAACGAGCTGCTGCCGGGGTGGGGGGCGGCGGTGAGGAAGCAGACGTCGGCGGGGTGGCCGCCGTCGACATTCGGATGGGACACGCCGCTAAAGACGGAGAAGTCCGCCCGGTGCTCCCCGAGCAGGCCCAAGTAGGGCGAGGCCGTGTAGCCCGCGCCCGCCTCGGCAGGGAAGAATTGGTCAGCGAGCAGGCCGAGGTTGTTGCAGATGGCGAGCATCCGCCGCGGGGGGCCGGGTACCGGTCCGGGGGCCGGCGCGGCTCGGCCGAGTACCGGGGACATCGCCTGGAGCAGTGGCAGCGAGAGCCCGATACCGGTCGAGCGCAAGAAAGCGCGGCGGGAGAGGGGAATGCGGCTAGCGACGTAGGGGGCGCGCGACGTCTTCACGGCGGAGATGTTGGCGGGCGCGCGGGCGGGAAGCAAGCGCCCCCGGGAAATTGCGTTTGCCCCGCGGGCGAGCGGGGCCCACGGTGCCCGTTCGTCCCGATGTCTGACGCCCAACCCGAGCAAACGCACGACCAGCACGCCGTCCGCCGCCAGAAGCTGGCCGAACTCCGCGCCGCGGGCACCGATCCCTTCCGCGCGAGCTTCAACCCCACGCATTCCTCGGCGCAGGCCCTCCGGGCCCACGTCGCGGGCCAGGATTACACCGTCCCGGTGGCGGTCGCGGGGCGCCTCGTGACAATCCGGGACATGGGTAAGAGCCAGTTCGTGAAGATCCTCGACCAGGACGGCCAAATCCAGCTCTACCTCAAGCGCGACGTCGTGGGGGACGCGGCCTACGCGGCTTTTAAGCGCCTCGACCTAGGAGATATCATTGGGGCGCAAGGCACGCTGTTCACCACCAAGTCCGGCGAGATCACGGTCAAGGTGGACCATTTCTTGCTGCTGGCGAAGGCGCTGCGACCGCTGCCGGAGAAGTGGCACGGGCTCAGCGACCCGGAGCAGGTCTACCGGCAGCGCTACCTCGACGTGATCGTCAACGCGGAGTCTCGGGCGCGATTGTTGCTGCGACCGCGGATTGTGTCCCACATCCGCCGCTTCCTCGAGGATCGTCGATTCCTCGAACTGGAGACGCCGGTGCTGGAGTCGACCCCGGGCGGCGCGGCGGCCCGCCCATTCAAGACGCACCACAACGCTCTAGGGGCCGACTTCTTCCTGCGGATCGCGACGGAGCTACGCCTCAAGCGGATGCTCGTGGGCGGCTTCGACCGGGTGTTCGAGGTCGGGCGCATTTTTCGCAACGAGGGCGTTTCGCGGAAACACAACCCGGAGTTCACGATGCTCGAGGTCTACGAGGCCTATTCGGATTTCCGCGGGATGATGCGGCTGGTGCGGGAACTGCTCGAGTCGCTGGTGCGAGATGTCGTGCGTCCCGCCGACGGGAGCCTGCGCCTGCGCCATGCGCTGAGCGGGCAGGACATCGACTTTGGGGCCCCTTGGCGCGAGGTGCGCTACAAGGACCTCATTCGCGAGGTCACGGGCGATGCCGAATGGTTCACGCGTTCTAAAGCCGAGAAGATCGCCGGCGCGGAACGGCTCGGACTCGGGGTCAATCCGGCTTGGGAGGAGTTTGAGATCACCAACGAGATCTTCTCCAAGCGGATTGAGCCCACGCTGATCCAGCCGACCTTCGTGACCCACCTGCCTCGGGAGCTTTGCCCCTTGGCCAAGCTGACGACGGACGACCCGAGCACGATCGACGTGTTCGAGCTGATCATCGGCGGGATGGAGGTCGCCCCAGCTTATTCGGAGCAGAACGACCCCGACGTGCAGCGGGAGATGTTTGAGCGGCAGGCCGGCGAGGAGCGCCAGAACATCGACCAGGACTTCCTGCTCGCCCTCGAACACGGGATGCCGCCCGCCGGCGGGATGGGCATTGGCATCGACCGGCTCTGCATCCTGCTCACTGGTGCCGAGAGCATCCGGGACGTGATCCTGTTCCCGCAACTGCGCCCCGGCGGCGGCTGATCGCCCGCGGGTGCCGTGCGCCCGCCTCCCGATGCCCTGGTATCTTTACCTCGCCCTGCGCCAGCTGTTCCCTGCGGGTCGGCGCTTCCCGTTTTTTACTGCGATCTCGGTCCTCGGCGTGGCGCTGGGCGTCGGTGTGCTGGTTATCGTAACGAGCGTGATGGGCGGGTTTGGGCACGAGATCCGACGGATGATCGTGCGGACCGAGGGCGAGATTCAAGTGAAGGGGAAGGGGCTGATCGAGGATCCCGCGGTGGTGCTCGCCGCTATCCGGGGCGCACCTGGGGTGGTCGGCGCGTCGCCGTTCGTGGAGGGACCGGTGGCGGCCCTCGCGGCGAACCGGCCGGCTTTCCCGCTCCTGCGCGGCATCGACCCGCTCTCCGTCGGCAGCGTCGCCGAGCTCGGCCGCTACATTCGCGCCGGGAGCTTGGACGAGTTGGACGATGACTCGGTGATTCTCAGCTGGCAGGTAGCCGAGCAGCTCGGGGCCGGCCTCGGGAGTTTGGTAGAGCTCTACTCGCCCCTGCTCTTCGAACGACTGAAGCAAGACGAGGTTATCCTGCCACGCCGTTTTCGGGTGGTGGGACTCTTCGAGATTGGCCACCAGCACCTCGACAGCAGCCTCGCCTTCACGACGCTGCGCGCCGCGCAGGAACTCTACGGGCTGGGACGCGCGGTGCACGGCATCAACGTGCGCCTTGCCCCGGGCTACGATGAGGTTTCCGCCCTGACCGAGGTCAACCGGCTGCTACCACCGGGGACGGAGGCGCTGCCGTGGACGCGGAAATGGGAGAGCTTCCTTTGGGTGCTGAACCTCGAGAAGACCATCACGGCTTTTCTTCTGCTCTTCATTGTCGTGATCGCGGCCTTCTCCGTGATGAGTTCCCTCCTGATCTCGGTTGTGCGCAAAACGCGCGAAATCGGCCTGCTGGGCGCGCTGGGCGCGAGCCGCCGAGGGGTTGCGCTCTGCTTCTGCGCGCAAGCCTTCCTGATCGGGGTCGCGGGCACGCTGCTCGGCCTGGGGGGCGGCTTTACGGTGCTCGCGTGGCGCAACGAGCTTGTGCGGCTGATCGCCCGCGGTCTCGGGCGAGAAGAGACGCTCCGCCAATTCTATCATTTCACCGACCTGCCGGCCCACACGCTGCCGTCCGATCTCGCACTGACGGTGGTGGCAGCGATCGTCATTTCCACCCTGGCCGGACTGCTGCCTGCTTGGCGTGCGAGTCGGCTCAAACCGGTGGAGGCGCTGCGCAGTGAGTGAACTAATTCTTGAGGCGAGTGGGGTGGCGAAGGCCTTCGGAAGTGGGTCCACGCGCATTCCCGTGCTGCGCTCGGTGGACCTAGCGCTGGCGGCGGGCGAGAGCCTGGCGATCCGAGGTGAGTCCGGCTCGGGAAGTCGACGCTGCTGCACCTCCTCGCGGGTCTCGACTTACCCGACGCCGGCTGGATCCGCTGGGGCGCCGCGGCCCCGGAGCCCGCCCGCCGCAGTCGTTACCTAGGACTGGTGTTCCAATCTTTTCATTTGGTCCCCGAGCTCGACGCGCTCGGCAACGTGCTCCTGGCTGCACGGATGCTCGGCGCGCCGGACACCGCAACGCGGCAGCGAGCGGAAACCCTCCTTAGCCAGGTCGGTCTCGCCGGTCGCGCCCGGCATCTTCCTGCCCAGCTCTCGGGGGGGGAACGGCAGCGCGTCGCAGTCGCGCGCGCGCTCATCAATCGCCCGCGGCTGTTGCTCGCCGACGAGCCCACGGGCAACCTCGATGAGCATACGGGCGAAGCAGTCATTGACCTGCTGGTCGGCCTTTGCGCGGAGACGAGTACGGCCCTCGTGCTCGTGACCCACAACGCGGGGCACGCTACCCGTTGCCGAGGCACCCGTACCCTCCACGACGGCATCCTGCGCTAAGCGCTTTCGGATGGCGCCCGCGAGGCGCGCGGCTACCGTCCGCGCATGGTTTCCAGCAAGATCCGGTGCGGCGTGGCGGGGGTCGGCTCGCTCGGCCAGCACCACGCGCGCATCTATGCGGCGCTTCCCGGAGTGGAGTTCGTGGGCGTCTTCGACGCGGATGCGCGTCGCGCGGCGGAGGTTGCCGGCCGCCACGGCGGGCGTGTGTTCCCGGAACTCGCCGCGCTCGGGGCCGCCTGTGACGCGGTCTCCGTGGTCGTGCCGACGGACCGCCACGCGGAGGTGGCGCTTCAGCTGCTGGCGGGCGGCAGCCACCTGCTGATCGAGAAACCGCTCTGCGCCTCGCTCGCTGAGGCGGAACAGGTACTCGCGGCCGCACGCGAGGCCGGGCGCATCGTGCAGGTTGGCCACATCGAGCATTTCAATCCGGTGATGGCGTTCCTTGAACGGGAGATTCTCCGGCCCCGCTACCTCACCGCGGAGCGACTTGCCCCGTACCAGCCGCGCGGCACGGAGGTGGGCGTGGTGCTGGACTTGATGATCCACGACATCGGGATCGTTTTGGCGCTCATCAAGGCCCCTCTCACCCGGATCGACAGCGTGGGCATCCGGGTCTTATCGCGGAGCGAGGATATCGCGAACGCGCGCCTGCAATTCGCCGACGGGTGCGTCGCGAACCTCAGCGCGAGCCGAATGAGCCTGAAGAAAGCGCGCGAGATCCGCATTTTCCAAGAAGATGCCTACCTCTCGCTCGATTTCATGAACCAGGCCGGGCACTTGGTGAAGCGCGAGGATCTCGTCGCGCACGCCATCCGGGTGCGTTCTGGGGAACTCAAGGGGGGTGAGTCCGTGCCCGTGCGGGAGATCCCGATCGAAAAGGGTGAGCCGCTTGCCCTCGAGCTTGCGCACTTCGTCGAGAGTGTCGCGCGGGCCAGCCAGCCCAAGGTTGGGGCCGCGCTCGGGAAAAGCGCCCTGGAGGTCGCCCTCACGATCACCGAGCAGATCCGCGCGGCGGAGCGCGCGCCCTGAGAGCATCCCAATCGTGTCGCGTCCACCCCACTTGATTTTCTCGTTGCCCCCGCCGGTGGACGGCCGCCCGGACGTGCTGGTGATCGCGGGCGAGCACTCTGGGGATGAGCACGCCGCCCGGATGCTGGCCCGATTACTCCGCACGGAACCGGGCCGGAAAATCTCGGCACTCGGTGGTGACCAGTTGCGATTGGCCGGCGCCCAATTGCTGCACGACCTCACGGCGTCCTCCGTGGTCGGACTGGTGGAGGTGTTGCGCAACTATGGCTATTTCCGGCGGCTCTTCGCGGCCCTCGTGAATTGGATCGACGAGTACCGGCCGAGGGTGGTGTGCCTCGTGGATTATCCCGGACTGAACCTCCGGCTGGCCGCTGCGCTGCGGGAGCGGGGTATCTCCCGGGCCGGCGGTGGGGACGTGCGGGTCGTGTACTACATCTCTCCGCAGATCTGGGCCTGGAAGGCGCGGCGGCGCTTCGCGATGGCGCGCGACCTCGACGCGCTGGCAGTGATATTTCCCTTCGAGCCAGGCTGCTACGCGGACACGACACTGCCCGTGGAGTTCGTGGGGCATCCGTTCCTGGATCCCGGGCACCGTCCACCGGTCTTCGCGGACCCCGCGGGCCCTGTGCTACTCTTGCCTGGTAGCCGCCGCCAGGCAGTTGCGCGGATCTTTCCCCACCTGAGCGCAGGGTTTCTGGCCTCGGGCCAGCCGCGCGCCGTCGCGCTGCACCCCGGAGGGGAAATGGCGCGGCTGCTTGCCTCCGCGGGGCCGGCGCCTGCGATCGAGGTCCGGGAGGTACCGCGCGCGGATGCGTCCCCGGTAGGTGCCTCGGCGGTTCTGATGTCGAGCGGCACGATGTCCCTTGAGTGTGCGCTCGCGGGGATTCCCGGGGCGATCGCGTATCGCGCGCACCCCGTAACTTACGTGCTTGGGCGGATGCTGGTGCGAGTTCCGTACCTCGGTATCGCGAACCTGCTGCTGGGCGAGGAGATGTACCCGGAGTTCATTCAAGGGCGCGCCACGCCGCGGGCTTTAGCCGATGCACTACGTCGCTGTGCGGAGGATTCGGTGCAGCGGGAAAGGACGGCAGCGCGGGCCGAGCGGCTGCGCCGGCTCTTGACCGCTCCTGCAGGGTGTGACGCAGCGGGCTGGCTGGCGCGACAGCTGGCCGTAGCTGAGGGCCGCTAACGGCTTTCGGGGATTGAGGCGGCGTCGCTCGTCCGGGGCCGCTCGCTGGCGGGCGCGGCGCTTGGAACGGTGACCTGTGCCGCAATCTGCTGCCAGAGGGCCCGCGCCTTTTCGCCCGCGATGGCGCGGCCCTTGAGGGTCTCGGCCTCGCGCGCGGCGAGGTTCTCCTGCGCGATCCGCGCGAGATCATCGAGGTTGTAGAGAAAGACGTTCTCCAGCTCGGCCACCGTGGGGTCGATGTCGCGCGGGAGCGCCTGGTCGATGAGGAAGAGCGGCCGGTCGGGCCGGCGGGCCATCGCCGCTTGGACCGCGGCGCGGGGCAAAATAATGTCCGGGGCCGACGTCGCGCATACCACGATGTCGAACTCTGCCAAGCGGGCTTCGCGCTGCTCGTAGGGCAGGGCACTGGCGCCGAGGGTAGTCGCGAGTTCCATCGCTCGCACCAGCCGGCGGCTTGCGACCGTGAGGGAGGCGGCGCCTCGACTCTGAAACGCCTTCGCGGTCTTCTCTCCGATCTCGCCGGCTCCGAGCAGGAGGATTCGCGCATCCGCCAGCCCGCCGAAGATGGTCCCCGCCAGTTCGACCGCTACGTTCGCAACACTAACTTGCCCCATCGTGATCGCGGTCTGCGTTCGCACCTGCTTGGCGGCTTGGAAAGCCTTCTGGAAGGCGCGGTTGAGTACGGGCCCCGTGTGCCCAGCGGCCTGGGCGGAGGCATAGGCTTGCTTCATTTGACCGAAGATTTCGGTCTCCCCCAGCATCTGTGAGTCGAGGCCAGCTGCGACCTCGACTAAATGCTGCAAGGCGGCCTCATTACGCAGGTCGAGCTGGAAGCGGGCGAACTCTGCCGGGTCGAAGTTCTGCCACCGGCAGAATGCACCGCCGACCTGCTCGGCTACGTCGTCGCTCGCCGCGACCCCGTAGAACTCGATCCGGTTGCATGTGCTCACGACCGTGAACTCACGTAGCCCGGCCAGGTTGGCCAGCTGGTCGCGAAGTGCGGTCGTGCCGTCTTCGTCGAGCGCCAACCGCTCGCGGACTTCGATCGGCGTGCGGTGGTGGGTTGCCCCGATCACGAAGATATTCCCGGTACTCATCGGGCGGTCGGGGCCGCCGGCGGCGGGACGCGGCCGCGACCCGGTCCCACGGTCACGAGGGATAGCAGCGCGGCCGCATAAAGGATTAGGCAGGCTACCGCGAACCGGCGCGCGAGCAAAACACCGCGCAGCCTCAGCAGGAGGAGCACGAACGCGGCCCCGGCCACGGCCACCGTAACCACAAACTTCTCGAGGTTTACCACCGTCTCAGGCCGCGCCCAATGCGCGGCGCCGACGCTGACCGCGAAGCCAAGGATCGCCGTCCCCGTGGCAAGCAGTCGCACGCCCATGTGGTCCAAGTCGCGGATTGCGGGCAGGAACGAGAACCATCCGCCCAGACGCTTCGACTTCAGCGAAAAGTGCCGCAGCAGAAACATGAGCGAGGTGAGCGCAAGCAGCGCGAAGACGCCGTAGCTGAAGACCGCGAGCGCCGCGTGCAGTTCGATCCACGGATTGTGCCCGAAGATTCGCACGCGCTGGCCTGCGTCCCAACTCGGAAACAGGAGCGAAATCAGGGTGACCGTGGAGGCCAGGCAGGCAGTAAAGTAGCCGAGCAGGCTGAGGCGGAAGGTTGCCCCGACCACGAGGTAGAGGGTGATCGCGGACCACGCAGTGAATTGATAGAGCTCGAACGGGTTGCCGAGGGGGCAACCGCCGACCGCGCGACCGCGCAGGCCGAGCCCGGCCAACTGCGCGAGGTAGCCAAGCAGGATTAGCGCGTAGGTGGCGGCGCCGGCCGGACGCCCCCGCTTGAATAGGGCGATCGACCCCAGGATGAACCCCGCCAAGTAAAGCGCCGCCGCCAGCCAGAGCCAGGTGCGGTCGGTGAAGGGCAGGGTCATCGGAGACGGCAGGCTGGGCGGCGCCGGTTCTCGGGGCAAGCCCCGGCCCTGCGGCTCACCCGTTCCACGGGCGGCTCGGCCGCACCAAGATTTCCTCGACGTTGGCGCGCGTCGGTAGGGAAAGCGCGAACCAAATACACTCCGCGACATCCTCCGCGCGTAACATGCGGGCCCGTGCCTCCGGTGAGGGCGCGGCGGGGCGCTTCGTGAGCAGCGGTGTATCGATGTCTCCCGGGAACACGCAGCAGGCGCGGATGCCCCGGTCGCGCTCCTCGGCATTGATGGTCTGGGTGAGTCCCGTCAGACCGAACTTGGAGATCACGTAGGCCGCTCCGGACTTTGCCGAGGCCTGGCGGCCCGCCTCGGAACCGACGTTTACGATCGTGCCTTGCCCGGCGCGGCGCATTGTCGGCAAGACGGCTTGGACCAGCGCGAGTACGCCGTCGATGTTGGCGGCCATGACGGCCCGGTAGTCCTCCGCGGACAGGACCTCGAGCGAGCGTCGCGGGATATTGTGGCCGGCGGCGTTCACGAGCGCGTCGAGGCGCCCAGTGATGCGTCCTGCCTTCGCCGCGAGCCGGCGGATGGCCTCCGGATCCGCGAGATCGCAGGGCAGGAGATGGAGGCGCGCGCGCTGCGGGGCGGGCACGAGCGCGGCGGTCTCCCGGAGGGTTTCCACCCGACGGCCGCTCGCGGCCACGCTCCAGCCGCCACGCAAGAGTCGCAGGGCGGTGGCGCGACCGACACCGGAGCCGGCTCCGGTGACGAGGGCGAGGGGATGGGAAGAGGAACGGGCGGTAGGCATAAGCTTCAGCGCGGGTCGGCGGCGGCACCCGCGTTCCGGCAGACGGTCAGCGGAAGCTCGGTTAGTAACCGGACCCCCGGCGCCACGTCGAAGTGAGGCGTGACGACGCGGCTTTCTGCGACGACGGGCTCGCAGGTCTCACGGATCTCGTCGAGCCGCCAGCCGAGCCCGTGGGCCAGCAGAGCGACCGAGTGCCGAAACCCAGCGTGCCCGGCCGTGCCGGCGGTGAATCGGTCGCGGAATTCGGCGGGGTCCTGCCCGCTGCCGATCTTCGCCTGCAGTGGCTGGCGGCGGGTACGGGCGTCGACGACCCGTTCCACGTACACCGCGGATACCTCCTTGCAAACGCCCGTCAGGCACAGCGGGAGCACGTCCATCACGAATCCGGGGTTGACGCCGGTGCCCACCAACCGGGCTCCGGTCCGGCGGCAGAGCGCGTCGATCTCCCCGGTCCTCTCCGGCGCGAGCAGGCCCGGAAAGATTAGTTCCTCGCAGGTGGAGGCGACGCTCACTCCCGCCTCGATCGCCGGGAGCACTTGCGCGAAGGAGCGGGTGGCGTCCGAGCCGGCGGTGTGCCGGAGGACATCCGGGAGACCGGCTTGCGCGGCGAGCGCGGCGAAGGTCGGGTGAATGCACGCTGTCGCGGGCAGCGGACACCCCAATGCCTCGCCGACCGGGCGCCCCGCCAGCGCCGGGTCGATCTCGACGGCGCCGACCACCTCCAGGTTCGCGCGTTCAGCGGCAAGCCGGAGAGATTCCTGGCCGATGGCTTCGAGGCCAAATTGGGCGATCTTGATCCGGCGCATCCGGCGAGGCTCAGCACCGGGGCACCACGGGGCAAGGCGAACCCTCCGCGCCTTCCTCGAGCCCCTCGCGCCGGCCGCGGAAGAACGCCTGCAGCAACGTACGGCATTCTGCCTCGAGGACCCCGCCGGCGGTGAGCTCAAGGCGGTGGTTCATTCGGGGTAGCTGATTGAGGTCCGTCGCGCCGCCCAAACACCCCATCTTGGGGTCCGGAACCGCGTAGCAGACCCGCTGGACGCGGCTCATCAGCAGTGCCCCGGAGCACATCGGGCAGGGCTCCTTCGTCACAAATACGGTCGCCCCTTCGAGTCGCCAATCTCCGCGTGCGGCGGCGGCTTGGGTGAGGGCGAGCATCTCCGCGTGGGCGGTCGGGTCTCGGTTTTCCTCCACGGTATTGTGGGCGGCGGCCACGACTTCCCCATCCACCGCGATGATCGCGCCGATCGGCACCTCGCCCGCCCGCCACGCGTCGATCGCCTGGTTGTAGGCGAGGCTCATAAAGAACCCGTCGTCCCGGACCAACTGCGAGGGATGAAGCTTGGGAAACGGGCAGGGAGGCGGGGGCGCGGCCATAAGGCGAGGGCGGGAAGCTTGACTAAGGGTGCCGCCTTCTGGCTTACAAGGGCTTTCGAAAGTCCCTTATGCCCATCATCTCGCTCCCACTCTTCCTTCCGGCCCCCTATGTCGTCTGACAATAACGCGATCGAGGTGGAGGGTAAGGTGGTGGCGGTGCTCCCCGGCACGATGTTCAAGGTTCAGCTCTCGAACGGGCACGTCGTGCTCGCGCACATTTCGGGTAAGCTGCGCAAGAATTTCATCAAGATTGCCGCTGGTGATATGGTGAAGATGGAGATGAGCCCCTACGATCTGGAGAAGGCGCGGATCACCTTCCGGATGAAGGAGCAGAACTCCAATTACACGCCGCCCCCGCGGCGCCGGAATTACTAGGCTGGCGCGGCCTTCTCCGATGCCCGACGACCTGAGCCGCGCGCGGGGTGGTTGGGCCGGTCCGATCGACGCCCTCCTTTCTTTTCTCGGGCTCGAGCGCGGACTTTCCGCCAATACCCTCGCCGCCTACCGGCGCGACCTCGATCAGGCCGCGGCTTTCTTCGCCCGGCACGGGGCGGTGGATTGGGGCGTGGTGACGGGAGACCAGGCGGCGACCTGGCTTCAGTTCCTCGCCGCCGGCGATTACGCCGTGGCGAGCGTGGCGCGAAAACTCTCGGCGCTGCGGATGCTCGCCCGTCAACTGGTTCGGGACGGGGCGCGACCCGATGACTTTACGATCCTGCTGACCAGCCCGCGTCCGGGGCGCAGGGTGCCCCGTACCCTCTCCGCCCCCGAGGTCGCGCGGCTGGTAACGGCGCCGGTGGGGCCGGAACCGCGTTCGCTGCGGGACCGGGCGATTCTGGAGCTGTTCTACTCGAGCGGACTCCGCGTTTCCGAGCTTGCCGGGCTGCTGCTGACGCAGCTCGACCTCGAGGGCGGAGGCCTGCGCGTGTTCGGCAAGGGCTCCAAGGAGCGGGTGGTGCCGGTCGGCCGCCAAGCGTGCGCGGCGCTCCGTGACTACCTCGCGGGCGGCCGGCCTGCGCTGGTGCGGCCTCACACCCGCGGTCACGTGTTCCTTAATCACCGCGGCCGTTTCCTCTCGCGCGTGGCGCTCTGGATGATCGTCAAGGCCCACGCACGGCGCGCCGGCGTCGATCCGCGGGTCAAGCCGCACGACCTGCGGCATTCGTTCGCGACTCACCTGCTGGCGGGCGGCGCGGACCTGCGGGCGATCCAGGAGATGCTGGGCCACGCCAGCATCTCCACCACCCAGATCTATACCGCGGTGGAGCCCCGGCGGCTCGCGGAAGGCCACCGGAAGCACCACCCGCGTGGCCGGGGCGCGGCCTGATTTTGACCGGGGCCGCTCAGGGGAGGGCGAGGGCGATCGCCCCGCGTACATCCTTCTCGCCGAGGCGGGGGACGTTTACCGGCGCATCGACCCCGTCACGTGGAATTTCGTTCGCGAACTGCCCCGTGTCGCCGAGCTGGCGCTGCAACCGCGTAATCTCGGAGCGTAGCTCCGCCAGGCGGCCTGCGTGCGCGGGATCGCCGGCGAGGTTGCGCTGTTCGTTGGGATCGCGGGTGAGGTCGAAAAGCTCCCACGCGTCCTTCTTCCAGTAGTGGATGAGCTTGTGGGTCGCGGTGCGCACGCCGTAGTGGGCGCGGGTGTTGTGGTGGCCCGGGTCGTGATAATACCGGTAGTAGACGGAGGTGCGCCAATCGGTCGGTTCCGCGCCGCGGAGGATCGGCGCCAGAGAACGACCGTGCATCTCGGTGGGGACGGGCAGGCCGGCCAGCTCGAGGAAGGTTGGAGCAAAGTCCGCGTTGAGGGCGAAGCGCTTCGTCACGGAGCCCGCCTTCATGCCCGGCCCGCGCACGAGGAGCGGGATGTGGAAGCCGGCCTCGTACATGAAGCGCTTGTCGTACATCCCGAGATCGCCGAGATACCAGCCGTTGTCGGCGGAGTAAATCACGACGGTATCCTTGGCCAGGCCGGAACGGTCGAGGTACTCGAGCACTTCCCCGACGCTGTCGTCCACGTCCTGCACGCAGGCGAGGTAGTCCTGCATGTAACGCTGGTATTTCCAGCGCACGAGGTCCTTGCCGGATAGGGACTGGCGGGTGCCGTCGGGGAGGGTGATCTCGACCTCGGTGGGCTTGACGTTCAGCCACTGCTGGCGCGCGGGTCCGGGCGCGAGGTCGGCGGGAGGCTCGAGCTTCAGGTCGCGGCGCGTGAGGTCATGGGCGATGGTCTGGCGATTCTCCGGGAGGGCCGCCGGGCGAGTCGCGTAGTCGTCCCAGAGGGTCTCGGGTTCGGGGATGACCCGGTTTCGGAATCGGGCCTTGTTCGCGGCGTCGGGCTCCCAGGCGCGGTGGGGTGCCTTGTGGTGGAGCATGAGGAAGAATGGCCGATCTTTCGGGCGGGTCTCGAGGAACTCGATACCGAGGCGGGTCGTCAGCGGCGAGGCGTGCCCCTGCAGGGTGATCCGGCCATGGGGCGTGAGGAAGTCGGGGTTATGATAGATCCCCTGGCCGGGCAGGATGATCCAACGGTCGAAGCCCGTGGGCATGCTTCCGAGGTGCCACTTGCCGATCATCCCGGTGTGGTAGCCGGCAGCCTGCAGCATCCGCGCGACGTGCGGCTGGGCGCCGTCGAACACGTTGAATACCGGCACGCCGTTGGCGTGGGAATACTTTCCGGTTAGGACAACGGCGCGGCTGGGGGTGCAGATCGAGTTGGTGACGAAGCAGTGCTCGAAGCGGGTGCCTTCGCGGGCGAGGCGGTCGAGGTGGGGCGTCTGGTTCACTTTCGAGCCGTAGGCACTGATCGCGTGCCGCGCATGGTCGTCGGAGAAGATGAACAGGATGTTCGGGCGGCCGGCGGACGCGGCGGAGGCCGCGCTGGCGAGCAGCAGGGGCAGGAGGAGGGAGGGGAGGCGCATCGGGAAAGCGGCGATTCAGGCGGGCGGTACGGGGGGCGTGATGGGTTTGGTGAGCAGCGCGGAATTGAGGCCGGGGAGACGCTCGGAGAACTCCTCGCCCGGCGCGGCCTGCCGCAGGGCGCGCTGGACCATCCCCATCCGGGCATCGAGGTTGTCGATCATCGACACGAAGACCGCCTCTGGCGTGGCGGCGTACACCGCCGCACCCCACTCAGGTTCACCCTGATGGGAGAGGATGATGTGCTCTAGCCGTTCGAGGCGGTCCACGTCCAGCCGCGCCTTCATCCCGTGCTTCCGGGCAAGTTGGTAACCCAAGACCACGTGACCTTGCAGGATGCCGCGGCGGCTCCGGCGCGTCGCGAGGGAACCCTCGTACTCGATCGCCTTCCCGGTGTCGTGGAGGAGGATACCCGCCAGGGCGAGGTCGGCGTCCACCTCTGGATAGAGGGGCAAGAGCGCGCGACAGGCACGGGCCATCCGCACGGTGTGCTCCAAGAGACCGTGCCGGTAGGCATGGTGCATCGCGACCGCCGCGGGTGACCAGCGGAAGGTGGCGCCGATCTCCTCAAAGACCCCGCACACCGTGGCCCGGATCTCCTCCTGTTGAAGCGCGCCGACGCATGCCTCCAGCTCCGCCCAGAGCGCCTGCGGGTCCTCCGGAGCCAACTCGACTAGGTTGTCGATGACGCCCGGGGCGCCCAGCTCCTCCTCGCTGAGGGCGTAGACCTGCTGGAGACGGGGCGAGAGTCGGCCTTGGTAATAGTCGATTTTCGCCTCGATGCGCACCACGCCGCCCTCACCCGCTGCCCGCAGGGCCTCGAAGGCTGGGCTGTCCCCGAAGACCGTGCAGCTGAAGGAGCCGGTGCGGTCTCCGAGCTCGGCGCTCAGGAAGCCGTTCCCGTTGCTGGCGGTCTTCAGCGCGGCCTTCTTCACGACCAGCACGGCGGCGAATGGCCGGCCGCTCGCCTCGGCGCCCAGCGCCTTCAGTTCTCGGACCAGCATCGTAGGGGAGGCATTGCTCATAATTGGGGGCCCGCACATCCTGGATCGCCCGCCCGCGCCTTGACGAGCGCGGTCAGGCCCCGGAAGAACGGGTGGCGGGCGTTTTCCGCCAGCGCGTAAAAAACGGTTTCGGCCGGCAGGAGGTGGCAGCCAAGCCGTGCCAAAGCAGCGAGTGCGGCAGTGGCGTCCGCAGGCCGCCGCGCCCCCACGCAATCGGTGAGCACGGTGACCTCAAGATCCGCGCGGAGCGCATCGATCGCGGTCTGGTAGACGCAGATGGGCGTCTCAATCCCGGTGAGCAGTAGGTGCCGCGGACCGCCGGGAGCGAGGAGCGCCCCGCGCACGGCCGGGTCACTCAGCGCGGAGAAGGTGTCCTTCGCCCAGACCGGCGCGGACGGGGCGATGGCACGGAGGGCGGGCGCGGTAGCGCCGAGTTTCGCTGGCACCTGCTCGGTGAAGGCGACGGGCAGCCCGAGCCCGGTCGCGGCGGCGAGGGCGAACCGGCAATCGCTTGCCAAACGCCCCGCCGGATCGATCGCGGCCAGCAAGCCTGGCTGCAGATCGAGGGCGAGCAGGAGGAGGTCGGAGGGAGGGGAGGGCGCCGCGGCCACGTTCGGCGGAAGTTGGCGGCTGGCGCCGGAGGTGGGAATGTTTTTCTGCGCGCCCGAGCGATCTTCGGGCTAGCCTCCGGCGGGGGTGTGCCTTGTCCTTGCCTTGCCTATGGAGCTATCCCTGCAGCCCGTCGCCAACACCTGCCAGGTATCGGGCGAGCCCTTTGCGGCTGGTGCCCGCGTGGCGAGCCACCTGATCCAGGTCGGGCCGACCCTCGAGATCGTCCGCTGCGATGTACTTGAGCAACACCTTAATGGCTTCACCCCGCCCGGGAAGGTCGCGTGCCGCTGGGTGCAGCCGTTCCGTCCGCGGCGAGCCGGCGAAAATCCCGACCGCGCGCTGAAGCTCACCGCGGAGAGCCTCTTCGTGACCCTCGCGGACCCGACAACCGAGCCCACGCCCGAGAACACGCGGCTGCTGCAGTTCCTCGCGCTGATGCTGGAGCGCAAAAAGGTGTTGCGGCCACGGGGCCGCTCGGCGGACGGCTTACGCCTCCGTTACGAGCACGCCCGATCCAAAGTGGTTTTCGAGGTGCCGGCCGGGGAGCTTACCGCCGAGTTCTTCGTCGCGGTGCAGGAGCAACTCAGCGTGCTCGTGGGGGCGCCCAAGGCGCCGGCGACCACCTTGCCGGCGCCGCCGGATCTGTCGGCAACTCCCGCCCCGAAGGGTAATTAACGACGGACGGGTAGGCCCTGCAGCGCAAGGTAGTCCTTGACCTGCGGGATGGTGAAGGTGCCGAAGTGAAACAGACTCGCGGCGAGCACGGCGCTCGCCTGACCAGCCTCGAGAACTTCCGCAAAGTGGGCCATCGTCCCCGCGCCCCCGCTGGCGATCACGGGAACAGGGACGGCGTCGCTGACCGCGCGGGTGAGCGCGCAATCGTAACCCGCCTGGGTGCCGTCAGCGTCCATGCTCGTGAGCAGGATCTCGCCCGCGCCAAGCGCCACCGCTTCGCGGGCCCAAGCCACCGCATCGAGCGCTGTAGCGTTTCGGCCTCCGTGGGTGTACACGCGCCAAGTGCGGCCGTCCGGCTCCCGCTTGGCATCGATGGCGACCACAATGCACTGAGACCCGAAGCGGTCGGCCGCCTCGCGGATCAGGCGTGGCTCGCGGATGGCGGCAGTGTTGAGCGAAACCTTGTCTGCCCCGCTGCGCAGCATGGCCTCGATGTCGCTCAGTTGCCGCAGGCCACCGCCCACGGTCAAAGGCATGAAGCATTGCTCGGCGGTCGCCGCCACTACCTCCCGCATGATGCCGCGATCGTCGCTTGAGGCGGTGATGTCGAGGAAGACCAGCTCGTCTGCGCCTTGGCGGTCATAGGCCCGCGCGCACTGCACGGGGTCGCCGGCGTCCCGGAGTTCCTGGAACTTTACGCCCTTGACGACGCGTCCGGCGTTGACGTCCAGGCAGGGGATGATGCGCCGGGAGAGCATCGGCGGAGGGCCGCGGCCGCGGGGGCGCCTCAGGCGTCGACGCGGGCGACGTCAGGCTCGAAGTTGACTGCCAACCGGTAGACCTGGCCCGGACGCATGATGAGCGGGTGATCCCGGACCAGCGATTGGAGGTAATGGATTTTGCCGTAGTTGGTGCGATAGGCCGGATCGGCGCTAACGACCTCCGTCTCGCGCCAAGTGGCCTGGAAGTCATCCTTGGCGACGCTGCAGCGGTGGCCCTGCGGACCGAGAGTAATCGTGCCCGTAGCCCGGTAACGGGAGTGGGGGGCGGCGATCGCGAGGACGTACCGGAACTTGTCGAGCGTCACCTGCTGGCGGACGGTGTAGGCGAACTCACAGCCGATCTTGTTACCGGAGAAGGTCCAGTTGATCTTCGCGCTGCCGAGGCCCCGGACGAACTCCTCGCGGGTGTTGATGAGTTCCGGTTGGTCGTAGCGGAAAAAGAAGCTGTTGCGTAGACCGAGGCCGGTTACGCAGTTCTTGCCGTAGAAGGCGGGCAGCGTGACGTGTTCACCGAAAGTCAGCTCCGGCAGTAGAATCGGACAGTAGACGTTATTGGGCCAGTCGAAGATCCCGGGCGAGTGCGGGAAAGAGAGCGAGTCGCTGGTGAGGGTGGAGCCGGAGCTGACCAGCGGGATCTGGAGGTGGAGGCCCGAGTCGGCGTCGCGATACAGGAAGAGGCCCTGCTCCTTGCGGTTGGATTTGTCGAAGATGACGAAGCGGCCGGAGGTACGGGTCGGTTCCACCTTGGGGGCACCAGGGGGCATCTGGACGGTCTTGGCGAGGCGGGACCACTGGCAGAGGTAACGGGCAGCGTCGAAGTTCGCCATCCGCGTGGTGTGGTGGCCGTAGGCGGTGCGCTCCGCGTCACGCAGATCGAGAAAGCCGTGTTCTTGGTCGAGGTAGGTCTCGTAGAAGAACATGAACAGCCGGCGTAGGATGTCGTAATATTTGACCTTCTGGTCATCGGCGATCCAGCCGTCGCGCAGGCCCTGCAGGATGAGGCTGATGCAGTGCATCTGGCCGTAGGCCCCGGCCGCGCGGCCGAAGGCCCACCCGAGGCCGTCCTGACGGACGAGATCGGGCATCATTTTGATGTATTTCTCCGCGTAGGTACGGAGGGTCGGCAGCTTCCGGTCGCGCACGCCGCTGTTGGCGTGGAGCTGGAGCGCGGAGCGGGTGAAGACAAATGCCATCACGCCGTAGAGGTTGAAGTTACCCCCGAGTCCCTCGGTCGAGTCGTCGAAGAAGCCGTTCGAGCTCGTCTGACCGATGCGGTCGCACATCCGCTCGATCAGGCGCGAGGTCTCATCCTTCTTGGAGAGCCCGAGGCTGAAGCGGGCGACCGCCTTGGCGATGTTGAAGGCCTGCCAGTGATTGTCGTAGTCGCTGCGATGGAGCAGGGACTTGTCGATCCGCTGCTGGGTCTCCTCAACGAGTCGTTCCCAGACGGGGTTGCGTTCCTTCGAGGGGCCGAAGGCGAGTAGGCCGAGGGCTGCGTAGGCTAGGCCGTTCTCGGCGGCGGGCTCGGTAAACATCTGCGCCGTAATGCAGCGGGCGGCGAGGTCCACAATATCGTGACCTTTGAGCGTAGTCTCGCCCGTCGCCCGGTAGAATTCGCCGAGGGCGAAGGCGACGTGCCCCGGCTCATCCGGACGGGATTGCTCCTGGTGCGCGGGCAGGATGGTGCCGTCGGGCTGGATAGAGTCGAGGTTGTGGCCCAGCATCGAACGGGCCATGTCGAGACACTGCTCGGAAAAACTATGCATGCGTGGTAGGTCGGGTCGCGGGAGTCAGACGGCGGAGGAAGAGGAGAGGGTAAATTTCAACAAGCGAGGCGGAGCAAGCGGTAATTCGGCCCGCGTTCAGCGGGCGATGAGCTTGAGGAACTCGGCGTTGGTCTTGGTCTTGGAGAGCCGGGCGATCATCGTCTCGGTGGCCTCCTCGATCTTCTGCGCGACGAGCGCGCGGCGGAAAAAGTGGATGCCCTCCAGGGTCTTGGCGTCGATCAGCAGCTCCTCTTTGCGGGTGCCGCTCGCGCCGATGTTGATCGCCGGCCAGAGCCGCATCTCGGCGCACTTGCGGTCGAGCACGAGCTCCATGTTGCCGGTACCCTTGAACTCCTGGAAGATCACGTCGTCCATCCGGCTCCCGGTCTCGACGAGGACGCTGGCGATGATGGTGAGCGAGCCGGCCTCCTCGGTGCGGCGCGCGGTGGCGAACAGCTGGCGCGGCTTCTCGAGGGCGCGGACGTCGAGGCCGCCGGAGCCGGTCCGGCCCGAGTTGCGCGCGGTGTTGTGCGCGCGGGAGAGGCGGGTAATCGAATCGACGAAGAGCACGACGTCGCGGCCCGCCTCGACGAGGCGCTTGGCCCGCTCGATGCAGAGTTCGCCGATGCGGATGTGGTTCTCGATCTGCTCGTCGTTCGAGGAGGCCCAGATCTCGGCGGCCGGCACGCTGCGGCGGAAGTCGGTGACCTCCTCGGGCCGCTCGTCCACCAGCAGGATCATCACGTGGCACTCCGGGTTGTTCTCCAGGACGCCCAACGCCATGTCGCGCAGCAGCGTGGTCTTGCCGGTGCGCGGCGGGGCCACAATCAGGCCGCGGGTGCCCTTGCCGATGGGGCAGAAGAGGTCGACGGCGCGGGTCGTGAGGCGCCCTTCCTTCATCTCCATCCGCAGGTGCTGGTTCGGCGAGATGGTCGTGAGCGTGGTGAACTCGAAACGGGCTCGGCGGTCCTCCAGCGCCACGCCGTCCACCGTCTCGATGAACCGCATCTTCGGGTTAGGGAAGCGGCCGTCGGGCGGGAAGGCGGTGCCGCCGATCATCGAACCGGCGCGGAGCTTGAAGCGTCGGATTAGCTCCTTGGGCACGAAGGTGTCGGTGGGCCGCCGTTTGCAGCCGCGCGCTAGGTTAATCAGCTGACCATTGCCACCGCGTTGCAGGTCGATGTCGAGCACGCCCTCGACGCGGATGGTGTTTTCCGGCGGGGCACCGGCGGCGGGCGCCGCGGGTGCGGCAGGGGCGACGGGCGGGAGGCCAGGGGTGGCGGACGTAGGCGTTTGATCCATATCGGGGAAGTGGCGGCTCAGGGCCCGGGCTTGACGCTCCAAACTTCGGTCGGGATAAAAAACGCGTTCGGCGTCCCTTAAACCCTACAATCCGACACGCACGTGCCAGACCAGACGATTACCTCAGTATCCCGGGAGTCCCGGAAATTCAGGCCTTCGGCCGAGTTCAAAGCCCAAGCGAACCTTGGGAGCGAGAACTTGTATAAGAGGCTCTACGCTGAGTCTGTCAACTCCCCAGAAAAGTTCTGGGATCGTCAGGCTAAGGAGCATCTGGTCTGGCGCAAGGCCTACCGCAAGGTGCTGAAGTGGAATCCCCCGCACGCCCAATGGTTCGTGGGCGGCCGCCTGAACGTGGCCGAGAACTGCCTCGACCGGCATTTGGGCACTGCCCGCGAGAACAAAGCGGCGCTGATCTTTGAGGGGGAGCCGGGCGACGTCCGCACGATCACGTACAAGCAGCTCCACTTCCACGTCTGCCGGATGGCCCACATTCTGGAGAATATGGGCGTCGGCGCCGGCGACCGCGGCGCGCTCTACCTGCCGATGATCCCGGAGGCGGGGATCGCGCTGCTCTCCTGCGCGCGCGTCGGCGCGATCCACACGGTCGTCTTTGGCGGCTTCAGCCCCGAATCCCTCAAGGACCGCATCAACGACTGCAGGGCCAAGCTGGTGATCACCGCTGACGGCGGCTGGCGCCGGGGCAAGGTCATCGAGCTCAAGGCCAACGTGGACAAGGCGGTCGAGGGCACGCCCTCGGTCCAGTCGATCATCGTGGTCAAGCGCTGCGGCAATCCCGTGACGATGGTCGAGGGCCGCGACGTGTGGTGGAAGGAGGCTTGGGAGGGCGCGCCCAACCAGCATAAGGCGAAGGCCTTCGACGCGGAGCACCCGCTCTTCATCCTCTACACGAGCGGTTCCACCGGGAAGCCGAAGGGGGTCCTGCACACCAGCGCGGGCTATCTGCTGGGGGCCAAGCTCAGTTCCCATTACGTCTTCGACCTCAAGGAAAACGACCGCTACTTCTGCTCCGCCGACATCGGTTGGATCACCGGCCACAGCTACGTGGTGTATGGCCTGCTCTCCAACGGGGCGACCGTGTTCATCTACGAGGGGGCACCCAACCATCCCGAGCCCGACCGTTTCTGGGAGATGATCGACCGCCACGGGCTGACGATCCTCTACACGGCGCCGACCGCCATCCGCGCATTCATGCGCTGGGGTGACAACTACGTCCTGCGCCACCGGCTCGACTCGCTGCGCCTGCTCGGCTC
>SYDD01000104.1 GCA_005786775.1 Opitutaceae bacterium | reverse complement strand
CTTGAGCCGCGCCATCACCTCCTGGCCGAGGTAGCAGCCCTTCTGGAACGAGACCGCCGCGCCTTCGAGACCGGCCTCCTGCGGGAGATCCGCGGGACCGAACTCCTCCGGAATCGCCGGGATGCCCGCGTCGAGCCGCAGGAGCTTGATCTGCGCAGCGTCCAGTTCGCGACCCTGCGGCGGCGGCAACGCGGCAGCAACCTCCCGGCGAGCCACCCACTCCCCATTGCCCGCGGCGACGCGCCGGCCCGTGAACCGGAACGAGCCCGCCCCCGCGACGGGTCCATCATTCGTGGCCGAGAGCAGGCTGAGGCCGGTCCACGCCGCCGTCTGATCCTCCAGCGTGACCTCGTCCGCGATGAGGAACGCCTCCAGGCGGGCGAGCAAGGTGGCGGCAGGCGTGAAGTAGCTGCCGACCCAAAACTCCTCCGAATCCGCGCCCCGCAGCACGAAGCCGTCGCCGACCACCTTGCCCTTGACCGTAAGCCACAAACCGTACGCCGCCGCGGCCGCGCCCTCTCGCAGGGGGCGAAGGTCCTGGGTGCTCTGCCCCTGCAGGAAAGAGAACGCATCCGGACCTGACACCCGCAGCCAAGCGGCCGGTTCCCAGCGATGCCAGCTGGGTGAAGTAGAAATGTTGATATCTATTAAATCATTCACCGGCTGTGCTTTCAAAAATATATGGTAGATTTTGCAAACTTCTCATTGACCCGCCGCCCCAAGTCCCTATCCCTCCTCTCGTCACTTTCAAGACTTCTCCCGCCTAGCGGGAGTTTTGGGGTAACTAAGAAAGCAAAGGCCGGCCGCTTAGGGGTAAGCGGCCGGCCACTTTTTTTCCCGGGCGGCAGACCAGCCCTTTGTCCCTTGCGTGGGATGTTCGGCGTCGGCTCCGTGGGGAATGCTCGCCGCCCTGTTTGCCGCCACCTTCTTCGCGTTAAGCGCGAGCTGCGCGAGCCGGAGCCTGCGGCATTTCGGTCCGGCCCGGGCGAACCTGGGCCGGCTGGTGGTGGCGACGCTCGTGCTCGGGGCCTTTGCGCACACGGCAGGCGGAGGCCTGGGGAGCGCGAGCACCGGCTGGTTCCTCCTCAGCGGCATCATTGGGATGGGACTCGGCGACCTTGCCCTCTTCGCGGCCCTCCCGCGCCTCGGCTCCCGGCTGACGGTGCTCATCCTCCAGTGCCTCGCGGCGCCGCTCGCGGCGGTGGGGGAATGGCTCTGGCTGGGCACGCGGATCTCCGCGGATCAGGTGCTGTGGGGGACGGTGATCCTCGCCGGGGTGGCGCTCGCGCTTTCCCCGGAACGCGGCGGGGGGCGGATCGCCGGCGGCGGCGCCGCGCTCGGCTTCGCGTTCCTCGCGGCGTGCGGCCAGGGCTTCGGCGCGCTGGTCAGCCGCAAGGGCGTGCAGGTGGCGGAGGCGGCGGGCGAACTCGTCGGGAACGCGACCTTCGGACTGACCGCGGCTTACCAGCGGATTCTGGCCGGCCTGATCTTCACCGCGTTGTGGTTCGCGATCCAAGGGCGTTGGGGGCGCACGGCTGAATCGCCGTGGGCGCCGTACCGGCATCCCGGGGCCGGGAATCCGCCCGGGGCCGGGTGGGGCTGGATGGTGGCGAACGGGCTCGCGGGGGCCGTGATCGGCGTCAGCTGCTACCAGTGGGCGCTAGCGACCACGCCGAGCGGGCTCGTGCTGCCGATCGCGGCGACCGCGCCGCTGCTGGCGATGCCGATCGCGTACTGGCTGGAGGGCGACCGGCCTGGGAAGCGGGCGATCCTTGGGGGCCTCGTGGCAGTCGCCGGCTGCGTCGCCCTCGCCCGCGCGCGGTGAGGCGGGGCGGCGGGCGCGCACGCCACGGTTGACGCCCCGGGCGCGAGGCGGTGTCCTGCCCGGCTTCGATGCTGACGATCGCCGATGTCTCCAAGTCCTACGGCACCCGCGAGCTGTTCGCCGAGGTGTCGCTCTTCATCGCCCGCACCGACCGCCTCGGGCTGGTGGGACCCAATGGCGCGGGCAAGTCCACCCTCTTCAATCTGATTCTCGGCGAGGAGCGCCCGGACACCGGGACGATCGAGTGGGAACGCGGGGCCGACTTCGGCTTCCTGCCCCAGGAAAGCGCGCCCGCCGGCGAGGAAACGATCCTGCACATCGTGACCAGCGGGAAGCGCCTCGAACCGACCGAGGATGACTTCGACATCGACTACACCCTCGAGCCGCGCGCCCGGAAGATCCTGGCGGGCCTCGGATTCCGCGAGGGCGACGCCGACCTGCCGGCGAAGACCTTCTCGGGCGGCTGGGTGATGCGCGCCCACCTCGCTCGCCTGCTCGTCGCCGAGCCCGCCCTGCTGCTGCTCGACGAGCCCACCAACCACCTCGATCTCGAGGCCCTGCTCTGGTTCCAGGACTACCTGACGCGCTACCCGGGCGGCCTCGTCGTCATCTCGCACGACCGCGCCTTCCTCAACGCGCTCTGCACCGGGATGCTCGAGCTGCGCGGGGGGCGGCTCCACTACTACCACGGCAACTACGACAATTTCCTGCAGGAGAAGGAAGCCCGGAAGGACCAGCAGGCCGCGCTGTTCAAGAACCAGCAGCGCGAGATCGCCCACCTGCAGAAGTTCGTCGACCGCTTCGGCGCCAAGGCCTCGATGGCCTCCCGCGCGAAATCCAAGGAGAAGCAGATCGAGCGTCTGCAGGAGGTCGCCGTCGAGGAGCCGCACGAGGAGCTCAAACGGATCAACTTCCGCTTCCCGCAGCCGCCCCGCTCCGGTCTCAAGGTGATCGAGCTCGCGCAGGTCCGGCAGGCCTACGGCGACCACGTCGTCTACCGCGACCTCAACTTCACCGCGGAGCGCGGCCAGCGCATCGTGCTCGTCGGCCCCAACGGCGCGGGCAAGTCCACGCTGCTCAAGATCCTCGCTGGCGTGATCCCGATCCAGGGCGGCGAGCGCGAGCTCGGCAGCAACGTGTTCACCGGCTACTTCGCCCAGAACCGCCTCGACAACCTGAAGGCGGAACTGACGGTCTTCGAGAACGTGATGGAGCTGCGGACGAACGAGAACCAGCTCACCGAGCAGCAGGCCCGCGCGATCCTCGGCGCCTTCCTCTTCCGCAAGGACGACGTCCACAAGCCGATCGGCGTGCTTTCCGGCGGCGAGAAGTCACGCCTCGCCCTCGCCCGCCTGCTCGTGAAGCCGCCGAACCTGCTGCTGATGGACGAGCCGACCACGCACCTCGACATCGCGTCGATCGACGCGCTGATCCACGCGCTCAAGTCCTACGAGGGCACGCTGATCTTCATCAGCCACGACGTGCACTTCATTCGCGCGCTCGCCGAGAACGTACTCCACGTGCACAGCGGGCGCCTCACGCCCTACGCCGGCAACTACGACTATTACCTCGAGAAATCCAAAGCCGGCGACGCCCGCGCCGCGCTGACCGCGGGTTTCACCGACGCGCGGCCGAAACAGGCCGCCGCACCGTCTCCCGCCCCCGCGCCAGCCGCCCCGGCCAGGAAGAAGGCGTCCGCCTCGGAGGTGCGGAAATTCCGCGAGCACGTCGGGCAACTCGAGAAGGCCGTCACGGAGCTGGAGGCCAAGCAGGCGGAGATCACGGCAGCGCTCGAGGCCCCCGAGACCTACGCCGACAAGGGCCGCTTCCATCACCTCAACCGCGAGCTCTCAGCGGTCGTCGACCAGCTGGGCGAGGCGACCGCCGCCTGGGAAAAGGCGGCCTCCGAACTCCAGGAGCTCGAGAACGGCGCCTAGGCGCCGCAGGCACATCACTCCCCGATCCGGTCCGCGATCAACGGCGGCGGCGGGACCGGGGAATCCCCGACGGTGAACGCGCCGGCGAGCAGCGCCCGCGCCTCCGGCAGGCCGGCCGGATCGTTCGCGTGCAGCCACGCGAGCGGCTGGCCCACCGCGACCGCCTCCCCGACGGGCACCAACCCCGCCACGCCGACGGCGGGGTCGACCGCGTCCTCCGCACGTGCCCGCCCCGCCCCCAGGCGCAGGGCCGCGAACGCCACGGCCCGCGCGTCCACCGCCGTGACAAAACCCGCCCGCGGCGCGGATACCGGCTCAAGGCTCCGCGCGACGGGGAGCCGCCCGGGATCGTCCACCACCCGCGGGTCGCCGCCCTGCGCGGCGACGACCTCGCGGAATTTCGCGAGCGCGTCCCCGCTCGCCAAGGCGGTTCCCAGCCGCGCGTCCGCCTCCGCCGGCGTCGCCGCAGCGCCACCCAGCAGGAGCATCTCCACGCCCAGCGCCCGGGTGACCTCCATCAGGTCTGCGGGACCCGCGCCGCGGAGCGCGGCGACCGCCTCGACGACCTCGAGCGCGTTGCCCACCGCCCGGCCAAGGGGCGCGTCCATCCGCGTGAGCAGCGCGCGCACCTGTTTCCCGGCGGCGCAGCCCACCCGAACCAGCGTCGTGGCCAGTTCCCGCGCGGCCGCGAGGTCAGGCATAAAGGCTCCGTGCCCGAACTTCACGTCCAGCACCAGCGCGTCGATCCCGGCGGCGAGCTTCTTGGAAAGAATGGATCCGCAGATCAGCGGGATGCTCGCGACCGTCGCGGTGACGTCCCGCAGCGCGTACAGCCGGCGGTCCGCCGGGGCCAGCTCGGGCGTCTGGCCGATCAAAGCGCAGCCGACGCGCGCGACCTGGTCGCGGTACTCCGCGAGCGACAAGCCGGTGCGGAAACCCGGAATCGCCTCCAGCTTGTCGAGCGTGCCGCCGGAATGCCCGAGCCCGCGGCCGCTGATCATTGGCACGGGGACGCCGCAGGCCGCGACCCACGGGGCAAGCACGAGGGAGACCTTGTCCCCCACCCCGCCGGTGGAATGCTTGTCGACCTTGATTCCCGGGATCCCGGAGAGGTCAGCGACCGCACCCGAGCTCGTCATCGCCGTCGTGTAGAGCGCAGTCTCCTCGGCGTTGAGGCCACGCAGGCAAATCGCCATCAGGAGGGCGCTCAGCTGGTAGTCGGCCCAAGAGCCGTCCACGGCACCGCGGACGAACGCCTGGATCTCCGGCGCGGAGAGGGCGTGGCCGTCGCGTTTGCGGGCGATGATGAGGGGCGGGGACATCGACGGGACTCAGCTGCGGAAGAGCACGGCCTCGCGGTTGAACATCCGCACCGCGAGGGCGAGGGCGCCGGCGGCGTAGAGTGAGGAGGAGGCGAAGATGAGGGCGATGTAACCCCACGGCCACGAGCCGGAGAGCATCTCCTTGCAGACAAGGCTGAGGTTGAGGAGTGGGATCAGCGCGGTCCGCGCGGTGAGCTCGGTGCCGGGCAGCGCGGCGATCATCCCCGGCACCAGCACCACGACGATGAGCGGCCCGAGGTAGCTCTGGGCCTCCTTGTAGCTCTTGGCGAAGAGGGACACGGTGAGAGCGACGGCGGAGAACAGCACCGCCACGGGGATTACCATCGCGAAGACGCCCACAAGGCCAAGCGGATCGATCGTCGGGAGGCCTCCGGCCGTGAGCGCCGCGGGGCCCGCCGCCGCGGCCGCCGCCCCCGGACCCGCGGCGCCAAAGAGCATCACGCCGCCGAGCAGGGCGCTGCCGGCCATCGAGGCCACCACGAAGAACATCGACGCCAGCGAGCCCGTCAGCACGAGGAAGAACTTGCCGAGCACGATGTCGACCCGCGCCACGGGGCTGCAGAGGAGCGTCTCCATCGTGCCCCGCTCCTTCTCCCCGGCCGTGAGGTCCATCGCCGGGTAGATCGCGCCGGTGAAGCAGAGCAAAATGATGAAGTACGGGACCAATCCGCCGAACAGGTTGCCGCCGACCTTCTCCGGCGGGGCGACGTTCTCGCGCCGGACCTCGAACGGGCGCACCGCCCCGGGACCAAGGCCGCGCGCAGCCAGCCGTTCCGCGACCACCCGTTCGCGGTGCTCGGTGACAATCCGTTCGGAAACGCGGGCCCCATTCTCCGACTTCAGCTCCCCTTGGTAGTGGAAGATCCGGACCGCGGGCGCGGCGTCCCCCGCGCGCAGCCGCTCCTCGAGCCGCTCGGGCAGCTCCAGCACCGCGCGCAGCCGTTTCGCGGCGATCGCCTCCCGCCAGTCCGCGGGCACCGGCACCACGCGGACCCGGGGGTCCGCGGCCAGCCGGGCCATCAGGTCCGGGGCGCCGACGCCGCCGAGCACCGCCACCGCGGGGACCTCCTCCCGGGCCTCGGCCACCGCGCGCTGCATCACGCGGCCGACCCCGAAGAGTAGCAGCGGCATCAGGAGCGTGGGGACGACGATCGAGGAGATGAGCGTGCGCCGGTCGCGCAGCGCGTCGCGGAGCTCCTTGCGGTAGATGATCCAGACGTGGGCGGCGTTCATCGGGGCGGGCGCAGCGGGGGCGGGGCGGGGTCGCCGCCGACGACGCGCACGAAGATCTCCTCGAGGTCCGGCTCGCCGTGGCGGGCGCGCAGGTCCGCCAGGGAGCCCTCGTCGCGCAGGCGCCCGCCGTGGATGATCCCGATCACGTCGCACAGCTTCTCCACCTCGCTCATCACGTG
>SYDD01000015.1 GCA_005786775.1 Opitutaceae bacterium | reverse complement strand
TTGCCGGAGCCGCCGAGCACGATGCCGCGCTCGAATTCCCCGCGGGCGACCGCCTCGGCGACCGGGCGGATCCAGTCCGGGTAGTCGCAGGCCGCGTCCGAGTGGGTGCCGAAATCGCGGACGACGTGGCCCGCGGCGAGGAGCATCGCCTTAATGGCCTCCTTGTAGGCGAAGCCGGCGTGGTCCGAGCCGAGGGCGACGGTGAAGGTTTTCATCAGGCCCCGAGGTATCGCGACCCCCGCCGGCCGGTTCCAGCCGGAAATCGCGCGGCCGGCGAGCGTGCGGGCGGCCTCAGGCGGCCGAGGCCGCGGGGGCGTCCGCGGGGCGGACGCGGACGTCCACCACAAGCTCCCGCGTGGGGGCGCCGCGGTACGAGCCGCTGAGCGGGCGGATGTCCGCGTAGTCGCGGCCGACGGCGACCCGCACGTAACGCTCGTCCGCCGGCCGGTCGTGGGTGGGGTCGAAGCCGGCCCAGCCGTACCCGGGGATCCAGGCCTCGATCCACGCGTGGGAGGCCTCGATCTCGTCGGTGCGGCGGGTGGTGTTGAGGAAGTAGCCACTGACGTAGCGGGCGGGGATGCCGAGGCTGCGGCAGAGCCCGAGGTGCACGTGGGCGAAGTCCTGGCAGACGCCCATCCGCTGGCGCAGGGCGTCGGTCGCCCGGGTGTTCACGCCGGTCGTGTTGGGCCGGTAGGCGAAGGTGCGGTGGAGGTGGGAGCCGAGGCGGCGGACATCGCCCCAGAGGTCGCCGCGGCCGTCGGCGAGGACATCCAGCGCCTCGCGCCAGAGCTCCACCTCGAGCGGCACGTAATGGGACGCGTGGTAGAACTCCGCCATCATCTCGCGTTCCGGCGCGGCCTCCAGGCCCTCCGGCGGCACCGCGGGCACGGCGGGCCGCGCGGCGGCCGGGACGGTCGCGACGAGCGATTCGGCCTCGATCAGCAGCTCCTCGTGCGGCGGCGTCACCTCGAAGTAGTGCACCGTGTTGCCGTAGAAGTCCGCGTAGGCCCGGGGTTCCGTGGCGGGCGCGAGGCGCAGGGCGAAGTCGAGGCAGCGCTGGCCCGCGTCTTCGAGGGGGCGGAGGCGGGCCTCGTTGAAGCTTTCACGCGCCTGCCCGGCGTAGCGGTAGAGGGTGCGGTGGGTGACCCGGAGGTGCATCGGCGGTCGGTGCGGCGCCAAAACCTACTGCTGCTGCTGCTGCTGGTCGTCGAGCGCGGATTCCGCGCGGTAAAACATCGTCGTCGCCGCCACCTCGTCGCTGATCGCGGAGAGGCCACCCTGCACCTCCACCAGGAACTCGTGCATCCCGCGTTGGAGCACGTCCGCGATGGTGAGCGACTGCAGTTCGCCCAGCAGGCGTCGGGAGGCGCGGGCGGCGCCGCTGCGGGGCCGCGCGCCGGTCTCGCCGAGGATGCGGCGCAGGAACTCGTCCACCTGGCCGACGCAGAAGTGCAGCGAGCGCGGGAACGAGTCGGAGAAGATCAGGAACTCCGCCGCCTTCCACGGCAGGATCTCGCGCACGTGGTACCGCCGGTAGGCCTCGAGGGCCGACGCGGAGCGGAGCACGGCCTGCCACTGCGCGGTGTCGAGCGCCCCGCCCACGTCCGTCGCGGCCGGGAGCAGGATGTGGTACTTCATGTCGAGGATGCGGGTGGTCTTGTCCGCGCGCTCGAGGTACTTGCCGAACTGGATGAACTCCCAGCCCTCGCTGCGGGAGTAGGTGCAGGCGGTCAGGCCTTGGAAGAGGTGGGAGGCCCGGGTGATGCGGGCGAAGAACTCGGCCGGGTGCGCGGCCCAGTCGCTCGAGGCGCTGCTCGCCTTGAGCAGCAGGTGCAGCTCGTTGATCGTCTCCCACATCTCGAGCGAGAGCTGGTCGCGGATCATCCGGGCGTTCTCGCGGGCGGCGTAGACGCAGGAGAGGATCGAGTCGGGGTTGCGTAGGTCGAAGGCGAGGAACTCGGTCACCGCTTGGCCGCCGGGCGTGCCGTGGAGCTGGCCGAAGAGCTCGCGCCCGCCGGTGCTGAGCAGCAAGGCCTCCCAGAGGTTGGGCGAGGAGGCGCGCGCGTCGGGCAGGTCGGACACGAACTGGAGGTTCACGTCGAGCAAGCGGGCGATGTTTTCCGCGCGCTCGATGTAGCGGCTCATCCAGTAGAGCGAGTGGGCGACGCGGGAGAGCATCACCGTGGCTTGAGGGCGGAGGAAAGGCGGTTCGCTGGCGGTCATCGCGGCGCCTCAATTCTCCCCCTGCAGGACCCAGGTGTCCGTGGAGCCGCCGCCCTGGGACGAGTTCACGACGAGGGAGCCGCGGCGGAGGGCGACGCGGGTGAGGCCGCCCGGGGTGACGGTGGTCTTCTCGCCGCAGATGACGTACGGGCGGAGGTCAATGTGGCGGCCCTCGAGGCGGCCGTCGCACCAGGTGGGCGAGCGGGAGAGCTGGATGGGGTCCTGGGCGATGTAGTTGCGCGGCTGGGCGGCGACCTGGGCGCGGAACCGGGCGCACTCTTCGCGGGTGGCGGCGGGGCCGATGAGCATCCCGTACCCGCCGGCCTCGTTGGCCGCCTTGACCACAAGGCGCTCGATGTTCTCGAGGATGAACTTCCGGTCGGTAGGCTCCGCCGCGAGGTAGGTGTTCACGTTGGGCAAAATCGCGTCCTCCCCGAGGTAGTATTTGATGAGGCGGGGCACGTAGGCGTAGATCACCATGTCGTCGGCCACGCCGGTGCCGATCGAGTTGGCGAGGGCCACGCGGCCGGCGCGGTAGGCCTGGATGAGGCCGGGTACCCCCAGCAGGGAATCCGGGCGGAAGACGGTCGGGTCGAGGAAGTCGTCGTCGATCCGGCGGGAGATCACGTCCACCGGCACCAGGCCGGCGGTGGTGCGCATATGGACGCGCGCGTCCCGCACCACCAGGTCCCGGCCCTCGACGATCGGGATGCCCATCTGGCGGGCGAGGAAGCAGTGCTCGAAGTAGGCGCTGTTGTGGACCCCGGGGGTCAGGAGCACGACGTTGGGCTTCTCGGCGGTTTCCGGGGCGAGGTGGAGGAGCGCCTTCAGGAGGTCGTCCGTGTAGCCCTCGACGGGCCGGACCCCGTAGCGGTCGAAGACCTGGGGCAGGGCGCGGCGCATCGCCGAGCGGTTCTCGATCATATAGCTGGCCCCGGAGGGGCAGCGGAGGTTGTCCTCGAGGACCAGGTAGTTCCCGGCGGCGTCCCGGATCAGGTCGGTGCCGCAGATGTGGACGTAGATGCCGCGGGGCACCGTGAAGTGCATAAATTCCCGGCGGAAGTGCTTGGCGCCGAGGATCAGGGACGGCGGCACGATGTTGTCCTTCAGCACCTTCTGATCGTGGTAGAGGTCATCCAGGAACAGGTTGAGGGCGGTGACGCGCTGGATCAGTCCGGCCTCGATGCGGCGCCATTCGGCGGCGGGGATGATGCGGGGGATGAGGTCGAAGGGGAAGATACGCTCGGTGCCCTGGGCGTCGTTGTAGACGGTGAAGGTGACCCCGCGGCGGAGGAAGGCGGCGTCGACGGCGGCGCGGCGGCGGTCGAACTCAGCGGGGGCCAGGGCGGAGAGGCCCTCGGCGAGGCGCTGGTAATGCCCGCGCACGCGGCCGTCCTCCGGCCGGGTGAACATCTCGTCGAAGAAGCCGCTGAGCTCGTAGTCAATGGGCAGCAGGGACATAGCGGGGAGGGTTACCCCTCCCTGAGCAGATCCCTTGCCAGTCCTGCGCCAAACCCGCGCGAGCGTTCCAGCCGTGGCCAACAGCCCCGTCCACCTGCGGTGGGGCCGCGGGGCAAGGGGCGCCTCAGGGCACCTCGTAAAGCTCGACCAGCACCAGACCCGTGGTGTTGCCCGCATTACCCGCGTTTCCGGGGGTCGGCGCCGCCTGCAGCGTGTAGGCGCCGGGGGCCAGGGTGGTGAGCAGGGCCGCCTCGTTGGCGTTGGTCAGCGGGAAGGCGCCGATCACCGGGAAGACCGCGGCGAGCGTGGCGCCGTTGGTCTGGCCCCAATTGTTGTTGGCGGCCTGAGGCTGCACGCCGCTGAAGAGGGTCAGGCGAGGGTCCGTGAGCACGGTGGCCGCCGGCCGGCCGAAGGGCACGAGGCCGGGGCCGATCGCGCGGAGGACGACCGTGCGGGGGGTGTTGCCCGCCACGACCACGCCGGGGATCACGGCCTCATTGTTGGCATCGACGCGGGAGAGGGCCGAGAGGTTGGTGAGGCGGGAGGCGTTGCGGCTGACGTCGTAGATCTCGGCCATCACCTCGCCGGTGGCGCCGCCGACGCCGGTCACCACGATGCTGTAGGAGCCGGGGTCGAGGGTGAGGAGCAGCGCCGCGTCGAGGCTGCCGTTGCCGAGGGCGAAGGTGCCGACGGCGTTGGTGGCGGCGATGAGCTGGGTGCGGGCGGCCGGGGTGGCCTGGTTTTCCCAGCCCTCATTGCTGCCGAGGCTGGTCCCGGCGCGGAAGACCTCGAGGCGCGCCGCGGCGAGCGGGTTGTCGACCCGGAAGCGGCCGAGGCCGGGGCCGACGGCGCGCACGAGGATATTGGCCCGGGCGCCCGCCGAGAGCGTGAAGCCGGCGGTGAGGCTGTCGCCAAGGAAGCCGATGCCGCCGCGGGTCGAGAGGTTGATCATCCGGCCCGGCTCGGGAGCGGGGTTGCCGGCGACCCGGGCCTCGAGGAAGGCCAGCACGCGCCGGTTCGCGCCGCTGAAGAACTCACGGTCGCCGGCGGCGATCGCCAGCTCCGTCGCGATGTCGGCGGCCCGGGCCCGGAGGGTGGCCGGCAGCGCGGCGGCGAGCGTGGCCGCGGAGGGCTGGGTCCGCGGGTACAGGTTGCCGTCGACAATGCCCGCGGTGCGCAGGGCAGCGGCGACGGTGGTAGCGTCCTCCCCGGTGAACTGGTCCGGGTTCAACAGGCCCAGCATCCGCAGGCGGGCGGGATAGAGCGGGGTGAGGTCATTGATGAGCACGCCGCCGGGCACGCCACGGCCGGCGAGCAGCTGGGTGCGCGTCCGGGCCTCCGCGAGGTCGGTCGGGCCGGTGTCCTCCTCGTTGGCCGCCACGGCGAAGAGCTGCGGCACCCGCGACAGGGCCGCGAGGGTCTCGTCGCCCCCGGAGAGGTAGAGCACGGCGCCGCGCACCGCCCGGCCCGCGCCGAGCAGCTGGTCGGCGTAGCGCACCCCCGCCACCGCGCCCGCGGCACGGCCCAGGAAGAACACGGGCGTGGCGGGGTCGAGCTCGTCGCGGCCCGCGAGGTAATTGAGCGCCGTCAGGTGGTTCAGCGCGTCCGGGTTGCCGCCGAGCGTTCCCGTGGCGGACCAGGTGGCGGTCAGGCGGTTCACGCTGTTCAGCGCGGCCACGCCGTAGCCGGCGGCGACCAGCTCGCGCACGAGCAGGGCGGGGTGCGCGCGTTCGAACCACTCGTTGAGGTCGCCGCCCGCCTGGTGCAGGAGGAACACGAGGCCGCGCGGGCGGAAGGCGGGCAGGTGATAGGCCAGGGTGCTGGCGACCGCGGGCGCGCTGGCGGCGGTGCCGGGCAGGGCCTGCGGGTTGAAGTTGCGCGCCACGATCGGCGTCCACGGCGGCGCCGGCCGGTAGGTGGCCTGCAGCCGCACGGGGGTGGTCGGGACCGTCAGGCTGACCTCGCTCAGTTGCGGCAGGATCTGGGCGTTGCCCAAGGCGGCCGTGTCGCCGGTCCAGCGGTCGAAGACCATCCCAGGCGCGGGGGGATGCGCGACCAGGGTGACGGGGGTGCCGGCCGGGTAGGTGCCGCCGCCGTCGCCGCCCTCGACTGTCACCGCGACGGGCGCGCCCGTGCCAAGGGCCATCACGTAGGATTTGAGGTCGACCTGGACGACGTTGCGGAAGTTGACCGTGCAGGTGAGGCGCTTGAGCCCGGGGTTGGTGGGCCGGAAGGTGATCGTGTTGGTCCCCTGCCCGGAGACGATCGTGGCGCCGCCGGCGACGGCCCAGCGGAAGGTGCGGTCGTTGCCCTGGGCGGCGGGGACGGAGGCGGTGACGGCGGTCGCGCTGGCGGCGATGGTGACCGGGCTGGTCACGTTGCCCGCCGTGTCGGCTGCGATGACGGTGACGTTGGCGGTGGGTGAGAACGAGGTGCCGTCCGCGCCGATGGTGGCGGCGAGGGTGACGGAGCCCGGGTTATCGGCCACGAAGCTCACCGTGGCGCTGCGGGCATCGCCGACGATGCGGCCGCCGGCGATGCTCCACTGGTAGGAGGCGCCGGCGACGATGGCCGGGTCGACGTTGTTCCCGCCGAGGCTGATGGTCGCGGAGGCGCTGGTGCCGCTCAGGATGCCGGAGGGCGCGTTGATCGTCGGGGAGAGGGTGGAATTCTGGGCCCCGCCGCCGGGCGGCACAAAGATCGGGGGAATAATGATCCCTCCGCCACCACCCCCGCCCGGGTTGCCGCCGCCGCCGGGCAAGGGCGTGGGCCGGACCTGAGCGGCGAGAGGCAAGGTCAGCGCCGCGACGGCGAGCAGCATGGCCAGCGGGCGAATGGGAAACGGGGAGCGCGAAGGGGGCAGCATGGCGACGACGGGGAGGGACGCAGGGGCGGGGAACAGGTTACGG
>SYDD01000103.1 GCA_005786775.1 Opitutaceae bacterium | reverse complement strand
GCAGCGAATCGCTGGGCTCAGCCCGTGCCACTCGTTCAGCCTACAGATCGACCTCGCACGCCAGGATGAGTTGGCGGGGCACCATCCGCATCGTGGTGAGGGAATTGCCGTTGAAGAAGTCGCGATTGCGGGCGAGGTAGCGTTCCTGCGGGAAGGCGTTGCGAATGTTCAGATCCACGCTGAAGCGCCGGTTCCCGAGCCGGGCGGATTTTCCGCTGTAGCCGAAGGACAGGTCGACCGCCGTTTCGGCCTGCCCTTTCTGGATGACATTCACGTCCGGCACACTGACGCCGTTCACCTGCTTCACGCCAAAGCCCAGCGAGGCCGGCGCGCGCCAGCGGTAACCCCCGCCCGCGCGGAAGCCGCGCAGCACTCCTTCGCTGAAGCGATACATCGCGTTGAGATTCCACCGGTGATCCCGGGTGAATTCGTTTGGCCGCCCATTGTAGGCTTCCAGCACCGGGATGCCGGAGTTCCCGTTCCGCACATTGGCGACCCAGTTCTCCTTCATCGTCTGCTGCGCCCAGCCGCCCGCGACCTTGTCGTTGTTGCGTCCCCAGGGGGTGAGGTTGCTGCCGAGGTTCTGCGGCACGACGTTCCCGGCACCGGTGCCGACCGGGATGGAGTCCCACGTGTACTGCCGGATGACCCCGTCGCCATCCATGTCGAAGCCCGCTGAATTACGATAAATCGCCTCGGTGTCCCCGGGGACATAGCCTTCGGTGAAAAATGTCCGGTCCATCATCGCCTCGAACTGGTCGGCGAACTTGACCCACTGGGTGGCGATGCCGCTCTGGGTGACCTCCTGCTGATTCCACGTGAAACGGACGTCCAGGTTGCGCGTCGGCTTCCACTGGAGGGTGATTTCCCGGCCCGCGGCGGCCGTGTCGGCGGTCACGGCGTAGGGATCCAGGTAATTGAAGAAATTCATCGTCTCGAATCCACCGTTGTTCACCGCGGCGAAGGGATAGGCGAAGGCCGGATCGCCCTGGCCCTGCAGCGGCCAAGCGGGGAACTTGGCGCGGAACTCCGCCTGGTTGGCCACCAGGGCCCGGGTGATGTCCTTCATCACGGGGCGCATGGCGCCCCGGATCCCGGCGAACAGCGCCCCCAGCCGGCTCGGAGCGGAGAGCACCTCATACTCGTTGTACCGGACATTGAAATTCCCCTCGAACAGCCCCAGCCGGAAACCCCGGTCGAATCCCTCGCCCCGTTCGCTCGCCATGAAGCTGCCGTCGGGGTTACGCGCGGTGGTGTTGGGCGCGAAGGTGTTCGATCGCGTGTACATCAACGAAAGGTCGGCCCCGAGCGGAAGTTTCCAGCCCCAGTGGCGGAACGGGTGCACGACGATGCCCTTCAGTTCCGTGGTGCCGGTAGCCCTGGTCGCCGGATCCATGGCCTCGAAGCCGTAGTAATCGAGGTGGGCCTGGTAGCCGGCGGTCTGGGCGGACACGATCTCGCCCGTTTCCGGATTCCGCCAGGACACCGCGGGGGCGGCCGACCGGGCGGTGTTGTTGGCGTCCTCGCGGCGGCCGTAGGTGAGCACCACGCGGTCCTGCAGGAGGAAGCCCTGGTACGAGAGGAGCTTGGTTGCGAATTCCGAGTGGGTCCCCCCTGTGTTGCGGCCGGTGATGAGCCGCTCGCCGTTGGTGCCCGTGCCCGCGTTCGTCGGATCCACGACCCACACCTGGCCATTGCTGTCGGTGATCCGCCACGGCTGCCCGATCGCGAAGCCATCGGTGCGCGGCTCCCACCCGAAGTCCGCGCCCACATAGGAGCGGAAATTGACGGCCCGGTTGCTGGCGGCGGCACTGTAGCCGCTGCCCAAGGGACCGAGTCCCCGGCGGCCCGTCGCGGGCTCGATCCAGTAGTTGACCCCGCTGAAGACGGGATCCCGCATGCGCCCGTTCTCGATCACGGGCTGGAGGTTGTAGCGGTATTCCTGGTTGAGGTTTTTCGATTCGAGGGCCGAGACGATGCCGGCCACGCGGTGCCGCCCCAGCAACCGGATCCAGCGGTTTTCGAAATGCTCCCTGGGATCGAATTCATACGAGAGCGCGGCCCGCCACTCGTCGCTCCGGTTCCAGCCGGCACCGAAGCCGGCCAGCCCGTCGAAAAACAACCGGCCCGCGTAGGGGTTGGGCGTGACCCCGTCGGGCAGGAACCGGTTGGGATCCACGTTGAGATTGAGACCGCCGTTGCCCCCGAACATGTGCTGCCCGTTGCGGCTCCGGCCCGACTCGCGTTGATAACCCGCCTCCAGATGCAGGTTGCGCCCGATTTCCTGGTTGAAGAACAGGTTGAAGACCGAGGTTTTCTCCGCCCCGAAATCGGTGTAATAGTGGTAGCTCGTGTCCCGGGGATAGTAGGCGTCATCCAGCAGGGAGACGCCGCGGGTGGTGCCGGCGTTGACCGGATCAACCACCCCGGGCCAGAGCCCGTTGTCGGCGATGTTCTGCACCCCGACCGAGTGGTAACCGCCCGACGCCCGCACGCCGGCCGGATTGCTGCCGCCGATCACGCTGATGGCGCCGTCACCCGAAAGGCTGAAGACCCGGTTGTCGGGATTGGTCCGGGAGGCCTGCCACGCGAGACTGTTGTTGAAGAGCGGCTGGTTGCCGAGCGGAGAGCCCAGATTGCCCGCCTGGTACCAGACGCGGACCCGGTCGAGCGGGGCGATCCGCGACGGCATGCGGTTGTGGTTCTCCATGCGCTCGTAGTGGGCGCTGAGCCTGGTCGTCTTGAATGGGGAGTACTGCAGGGCACCGTACATCCGGCGGTCCCGCTCGATGGACGGCTTGATGTCGGCCTTCTTGTTTTCCGCCAGCAGGGCGCCGCGGAAGGCCAGCTGGCGCGGGATCAGCGTGCGGTTGAGGTGGAACTCGCCGCGCAGTCCGCCGAAGCTGTCGACCTGCATCCTGGTTTTGGCGGTGTTCCGCTCCAGGTTCGGCCGGGCCAGCGTGGCGTCGATCGCCCCGGTGGGGGCACCGATCCCGAACATCATGGGATTCGGGCCGGAGGCGAGCGTGACGCGCTCGAGGTTATAGTTGTCGGCGCGGGTGCCGGTGGCGAAAAACTCGCGGGAACGCCGGGCCTGGCCGATGCCGCGCACCCGGAGGTTGCCTTGGCCGGATTCCTTGGCCTCCACGTTGGCCACGTACTCGGAGCCGTTTTCGATGTTCAGCGAGTAGATGGAGGCTTCCTCGACGCTGTTGAAGCCGAACTCCTGCATGAAATCCAAGGTGAACACGTCCATCTGCGAGGCCACGTCGGCGAGCTTGGTCCGCAGACGGGTGCCCGCCAGCGTTTCAGCCGCCGTCCACCCACGGTTGTCCTCCGCCCGCACCTGGAAGGGCGCGAGCATGACCAGTTCGCCTGCGTTGCCGCTGCCCGGTGCGGGCGGGGGGGCCGGGCGCGTGGTTTGAGCGACGGCGCCGGGGCAGAAAGCGAGCCAGCCGGCGAAGGCGGTGAGGACGAGGCGGAGTTGGGGGGTCTTCATCGGCAGGGAGGGGGAAGGGAGGGGCGGACCATTTCCGGCGATGCGCGGGGCCCGGTTCCTTGCCGCGGACGCACAAGGGTAGAGAGACCGCGGCAGCGGCCGGGAGCAAGGCTGGTCGGCCGCGGGTGATGGCAGAAGGAGGAGGCCGTTCGGGCGGAGGGCGGACCTGGCGGCGAGGGACGGGGATTTCCAACGCCCAAAAGGCCCCTTGGCGCAGGCGCTTCCGGGCGAAACGCTGGTGCGGGCGGACGGAATCGAACCGACGATACGATTCCAACTCGTCGTACTTTCCTATCTCCCTCTAAGGTGGTACTTTGTTGGATATCGTTGACACGGTTGGATGTTATGACTCTGTTATGACTTATGGCCAGCATCCACCGTGACGCCAAGGGTCGTTCGCCCTACTGGTACGCCGCCTACACCCTTCCTGACGGCACCCGCTGCGCCAAGTCTACGAAGCTGACCGATCGCACCAAGGCGCTGAAGCTGGCGATGGAGTGGGAGCACTTGGCCCGCACTGCCGCCGAACGAGACCCCGCCGGAGCGCAGATCGCCAAGGTCAACCTCGACATTTACGAGCGAGCCACGGGAACCCGCGTGGAGGTGGTCTTCCTCGGCGACTTCCTGCGGGGCTGGGTCGAGCGGGCGGCCCTGAACAAGAGCCACCGCACGTCGTTAAGGTACCGGCAGGTGGTGGAGGATTTCCTGACCCACCTCGGACCCAATCGTGCAAAGTCCAACATTGGCGGCGTACGGGAGACCGACATCCAGTCGTTCCTCGACCAAGAGACCAAGTCCGGCAAGTCAGCCAGTACGGTCGCCATCGCCGCCAAGGTGCTGCGGATCCCGTTCAACCTCGCCTTCAAGCAGGGGCTGATCCTGCGGGTGCCCGTATCGGGTCTGGACATACCCGACGGGCAGGCACACCAGCGCAAGGCG
>SYDD01000102.1 GCA_005786775.1 Opitutaceae bacterium | reverse complement strand
GAGCGCGACGCCGTTGGCGAAGAACTGGACGCTCGCGACCGAGCCATCGGGATCCGCGGCGGCGGCGGTGAGGGTGGTGGCCGTGCCGACGGGCACGGAAGCGCCGGCCGCGGGCGCGGTCAGCGCCACGGTCGGGCTGGAGCCGCTGCGGGGCACCACCGTCACGGCGACCCCGGGGCTCGGCACCTCGTTGCCCAGCGCGTCGCGGGCGACGGCGGTGATCACCGCGGGGCCGAGCCCGGCGGGCGTCCAGCTGAAGTTGTACGGGAAGGTGGTGTCGATCCCGAGGGCGATGCCGTTGACGAGGAACTGGACGGACGAGATCAGGCTGCTGCCGGCGGTGACATTCGCGACCAGGGTCTGCGCGATCCCGGCGGGGAAGGTGGCGCCCGCGACGGGGCTGGCGACCACGACGGCGGGCGCGGTGCCCGTGCCGACCGAGACCATCACGGGCGAGGAGGTCGCCTTGCCCCCCGCGGAGTTGGTGGCGATCGCGGTGAGCGCGTAGGCGCCTGGCGCGGACGGGGTCCACGTGACGCCGAACGGAAAGGAAGTCGCGATGCCGAGATCGACGCCGTTCGCGAGCAACTGGATCTGGATGATCGAGCCGCCGGGGGAGGTCGCAGCCGCGGTCACGCGGACCGGCGTGTTAACCAGCAGCGCCGAGCCGCCGGCGGGCGCGGTCACGGCCACCGTCGGCAGGGTACCGCCCCCGCCACCGCCGCCACCGGCGCCCGCCGCGACCGTCACCACTACGGCGGGGGAGGTCGTGCGCGTGCCGGCACTGTCCACCGCCACGGCCGTCAGGCTGAACGTGCCCGCGGCCGCGGGAGTCCAAGGTGTCGAGTAGGGCGCGACCGTGACGGGCGCGCCCAGCGCCTGGCCGTCGACGAGGAACTGCACGCTGGCGATCGTGGCGCCCGGCGTGGTGGCGGCCGCGCTAGCGGTGACCGTCTGGGCGGCCCCAGCGGTGAGCGGCGTGGAGGCGGAGGGGAACGTCACGCTTACCGAAGGGGCGGCGTTGACCGTGACCGGCACGTTGGCGGACACGCCAAGGTTGCCGAAGCTGTCGGTGACCAGCGCGCTGAGCGTGTAGCTGCCGACCGCCCGCGGCGTCCAAGTGGCCGAGTAGGGGAAGGCCTCGCTCGTGCCGACGCTGGTGCCGTTGACGAAGAACTGGACGGATCGCACGACGCCCGTCGTGGTGGTCGCGCTCGCCGCGAGGGTGACGGCGGTATTGACGAGGACCGTGCCGCCGACCCCGGGGCTGGTGATCGCGACCGTAGGAGGCGTGGCGGGGCTCGGCAGGGTGTTGGTCCGCCGGTCGAACAGGAGAATGTCGCGCGCGCTATTTGCGTCGGGCGAGAGCAGGTTGGTCGCGCCGTGCACGAGACCCAAGCGGCCGTCGGCGTCGAAGGGGAACGCGATCCAGCGACCGTCCGCGCTGATCACCGGGAAGATGTCGGCCGCGGCCGTGGTCTGGGCGGTAGAAAGGTCGTAGGCCTGGTAGCCGAAGCGGTTGACGCTCGCGATGGAGGTTCGGATGCGGCCTACCTCGTCGTACGTCCCGTTATCGTCGGTATCGCGGTCCATCACGTACACGTTGAGCCCGCCGTTGCCACTGCCGCCCGGCGAGGCACGGCCGAGCGTGTCGCCCGGGGCCAGGTTGTTGGCGAGCGAGACGAACGTGACAAAACGGCCCGTCGAGCTCACCGACGGATTGAGGCTCCCGAGGCGCGAGCCCGTGACGGTGGTTACCGTCGGGTCGATGGCCTCGACGCCGGCGCTGGAAACACTGACACGGGTGATCCCACCGGAGATGCGATCGGCGACAAAGACATCGGCCATCCCGTTGGTGTCGGCAGCGACTAGATTGGCGGCGTCGCTAGTGAAAGCGATCCAGCGGCCGTCGGCGGCGGGACCCGTCGGAACGCCAGGGTGGCGGCTAATAGAGGGGTGGCGGCTGTCGGCGCCCGCTTCGGCCCCGCCTGCGCCCACGCTGACGCGGACCGTGGCGCCCGCAGGGACTTGGCGCACGTAGACGTGCTGGCGGCCGGCCGTGGTTGGGTTGGCGACGAGGTTGGTGGCGCCCGAAACGAAGGCGACGAACTGGCCGTCGGCGCTGACCGCGGCCTGAGTGGCGGCGGCGTTGCCGGGGGCGCCGCCGGGGGCAAGGTCGACCAGCACCGTCGCAGTGTTGCCGGGCGCGTCGAGGACGCCGGAATTGCTAACATCGCGGTCGCGGAGGTAGACGTGGCTGACACCGGGGGCGGTGCCGCCGGCGACGAGGTTAGTGGCCGTCGACTCGAACGCGAGAAAGCGGCCGGTGTGACTGAGCATTGGCCGGAAGTTGGAGCCATTAGCCTGGGTGCCGTCGGCAGCGAGGGTCTGGAGCGCGATCGCGCCGGTGAGCGTGTCGACGGCGAAGATGTCGGTAAATCCGTTCACGTCTCCGATCACCAGGTTGGCGGCGTCGGAGGCGAAGGCCGCCTGGCGTCCGTTGCCCGAGAGCGTCGGTTGTTCCGAGGCGCCGGTGGCCTGTACGCCCTGCTGCGAAAGGTTTAGGCGACGGACGAGGCTAGTCTGGCTGTCGAACAGGAAAATATCCCGAACGCCGTTGGTGTCCCCCGCGACTAGGTTCGAGGCATCGGAGGCAAAGATCGTGTAGCGGCCGTCCGCGCTCAGGGCGGGGTTGTCACTGCGGGCGTTGCCGCTAGGGCTAGCGCCGCCCGGGCCAGTGGTGCTAGCGAGGTACACCATCGGAAACGTGCTGGGCTGGATCGCGATGCGGGTGGCGGCGAGGTCCTGCCAGATGTTATTTCCGTTGCGCGTGAGGTCCTCCTCGACCGTCTCCGCGACCGCGTTGAGGGCGTCGATCTTCGCCAGAACGTAGTAGGAACCGGCAAAGTTGCCCGGGATGACCTGCTGCCACGAGAGCACCTGTTCGATCCCATCGGCGTCCAGTTTGGTGGCGCGGTCGAAGGTCGTAAGCTGGAAGTCATCCGCGTCGCCGAACACTGGGTTGGCCGAGAGCACGATCTGGATCCGGAACTGCGTGAGCCCCGGCACTGGAACGAAGGGAACATTGTTCACCCCGTTGGACATCGTCGCGTTGAGGTACTTAAGCGTCATCGGGACTACCGCGCCACCCGTGAGCGCTGAATTGGCGGCGTAGGTAAGCGACACGATCTGGAAATCGGGTTTCCCGATCACCGAGAACGCAGGGGAAGAGGTGGCGAAAGAGCGGCCCTTCCAATCGCCGGGCGCGGCGCCGGTGTGGCTTACCCAGACCAGCGCGACGCGGTAGGGCCCAGCTTCGGTGAAGCTGATCGGGACAAGGGCATTCAGGTCGACCGTCCCAGTCGTGCCGCCGCCAGCGAGCCCTGCGCTGAGTGCCCCAGTGCCGGTAAGCGAGAACGTGTAGCCCGTGGCGACGTGGGTGAAGGTGACTCCTAGGGTCGCCGTGCTACCGGCTGGCCACGTGTCGGCGGCGACGGCAATCGGGAGCCCGGTCACGGGGGAGATACCGGAGGCCCCCGAATTAGTGACCCCGACCGAAAGCGTGATCTGATCGCCGGGCTTGGCCTCGGCGGGGCGGATGGTGACGCCAGTGAGGCTGAGCTCCGGGGCGGCCACGAGGGCAGGCGGCGCGAGGACCAGCAGCAGGCCGAAGAGAAGACGGGACCAGGCTTGCATCGGGAAAGCGGGAGCCGCCTCAGCGCTGGGTGGGCGGGGTGGACTGGGGCCGATTCGCGTCGTCGACGAAGGGGCTGGAACCGTCGCGCCAGCCGGGGAGCTCGTCGCGGCGCAGCTGCAGGCCGCGCAAGCGAGCGGAATCGAAGACCTGCTCCATGGTGGCGCCCTCGGCGCTGATCATCTTCGCGGTGATAAAGATAATCAGGTTGTTCGAATCTTTCTGCCGACCGTCACTGCGGAATAGCCGCCCGAGCACCGGGATCGAGCCCAGCACGGGCACCTTGGTGACGGTGTCGGACGAAGTCGCCTGGAGTAGCCCGCCGATGCCCATCGTGTAGCCGTCGGCGAGAGAGACGGTGGTCTGCGTCTTCCGCGTTTCGATGATCGGGATCTCGTTCCCGTTGAACGAGACATTATTGAAGGACTGGCTGACCTCCGGCGCGACGGTGAGACGGATAAGCCCGCGGGAGTTCACCTGCGGGGTGACCCGGAGGATGACGCCGATTGGTTTGAAGTCGAAGCCGTTGACCTCGAGGTTTCCCGTCTGCTGGTTGTACTGATACCGGGGAATCGGCCGCTCTTGGCCGACATTGATCGTGGCCTCGGAATTGTTCAGGGTCACGATCGTCGGGTTGGAGACGATCTTCACCTGACTCTGCTGCTGGAGTGCGCTGAGAACGAGGCGGAACTCGTCCGCCGAAAAGACCGCGTTGAGCGTGCGCACCGTGCCCTCGTTGTTCACCAGAGAGGCGAGGTTGTTGAACGCGTTGGTGGCACCCTGGGTCACCGCGTTGGTGACCCCGCCGGTGACGGCGGTGGTCGCGGCGTTGGTCAGGGAGCTCGTCACGCCCGTAGTGGCGGTGCTCACCGGGGTACCGTTGGTCGCGGTGACAGCATTGGAGTTCGTGCTGCCAGAGTTCTGGCCCGTCGTGGCGCTGGTGGTGGTGCCCTGATTGTTGGCGGCGGAGCTGGAGCCCGTGGTGCCGTCGTTGCGGTTGAAGCCGGCGCTGCCGGCCTGATCCCGCGTGCGCTGGACGGTGGCGAGCCCCTTCTCCTTATCCGGACCGACCCCGACGCGATAGTTGGCCAAGGAGGACCAGTTGACCCCGAGATTCTTCACGTCGTTGTCCGACACCTCGATGAACTTGGTCTCGATCATCACTTGGTCCGAGGTGCGGTCGAGCTGCTCGACAATGGCCTTGATGCGGGCGAGTCGCGCCGGGCGCTCGGTGATGATCAGACTGTTGCTGCGGGCATCGACGACGATCTTGCCGCCCGTGCCGGCATCGACCAGCGAAGCGACCGTGGGCAGGAGGTCGACGGCCTTGGCGGCGTTCAGGACGAAAACGTCGGTCGTGACAGGTTCCTGCCCGAGCGCGTCGTTGCTGACGATCTTGATGATATTGCCCTCCTCCTTGTAGCTGAACCCCGCGGGCTGGAGGACGCTGTCGAAGATCTGGCGCCAGGTGACGTCGCGGAGCTTGATCGTAGTGCGCCCTTTGAGCGCCTCGGGCACGATGATGTTCAACTCGAAGAGGTCGGCGACGTTGCGGAGGATGTTGCGGATCTCCTCCTCCGGAAAATCCACCGAAAGGACGTCCCGGGCAGAGGCGGCCGGGGACGCAGTCGGGGCGGGCCGGCTCGCGGCGACCGCGACGACCGGGACGGGAGCGGACTCCGGGGCGGCGGCGCGGGCGGCGGACAGGCACCCGAGTGCGGTGAACAGGAGGGAGAAGGCAGGCCGGGAGATCATTTGAGCGCGGACTGGATCGTCCGGGTGGTTTCCTCTGCCCGGTAACGCAGGGTGTAGGTGGACCGCGAGACTTCGACGAGGAGTAGCTCGTGCTCTTGGCCCTGCAGGGTGATGGTGAAGTGTGTGCCCGCCGGGAGTTGGCGATTGGAGAGGATCAGCAGGGGCGAGCCGCGCAGCACGATCACGCCCGAAGGGGTTAGTTGCGCGGCCAACAGCTCAAGCGTTTCCCGATCACCCGACAGCTTTTCCGCGCCGCCGGCAGCGGCCCGTTGCGGGTCGGTCGGATCCGCCGGCTCAAACCCCACGGGAGCAAAAGGCGAGGGGGTTTCCTTCGGAGCGAGGGCCGGGCGGGAGCGCACCGCCAGCCGCTCCGCGGCCGCGATCTGCCCAGCGCGTTGCACGGGCGGCAGGAGATCGCCGGCCGGCTCACCGGCGACGGCAACGGGGAGGGCAAGGCCCAACGCTAGTAGGGCACGGAGAAGGTGCGGGTTCATGGGCGACCGAGGAGCTCCACCGCCAGGGTGGCAGTGAGGGCCTCCTGCCGGTTAGTGGGGTTCGACCCCACGGTCATCAATTGCACTCGGACGTAGCGCTCGTCAGCTTCGAGCAATTCGAGGAAGCCGAGCACCTGCGGCCAAGAGCCTTGGAGAGAAAGGGAGAAGGGCACGGGAATGACCCGGGGCGCCGAGCCCTTGGGAAGCGGCGGGGCGGGCTGGGGCCGGAGCTCGATCAGTTTTACTCCCGCCTCCCGCTCCAGCCGGTAGAAAAACTCGGCATGTGGGCCGATCTCCGCGCCGCGCAGGATGCGGGCCTCGATGGCCTGGCGGCTAGCCTTGAGGGCCGCCGCCTGCTCGGGGAGCTGGGCCGCCTGCTTCACGTTACGCCCCAGCCGGTTGGCCAGAGCCTGCTTGGTCGCCAGTTGCTTCTCTGCTGCCTCCAGCGCGTCGGAACGCCAGCAGGAAACCGCACCCAGTAGGAGCACCACTGCACCGAGGGCGACCCCCGGCAGATTGGAACGCAGCGACTCGATTGTGCCTCCGAATTTCATCCCTTCTTCCTCCCGGCCTGGGTCTTCTCGTCCCCCTTGGCCTTGAGCCGGAGGAAGAACTCAACGGCCACCCGGCCGGTGGTCGCGTTGCGGGCCGGGGTATCGGCAAACGTGAACTGGTCGAAAGCACCCATGGCGGCGTCGCCGCGGAGCGCCTCCAGATGGCGGGTCGCCCGCCCGCTCGCCGCCAGCGCGTCGCCCCGGACGGTGAACCGCAGCGCCACGCCATCCTCGCGCAACTCGAAGCTATCGAGGGCAAGATCCGGCGGCATCGTCTCCCCGAGCCGTCGCAACAGGGCCGGGACGGACGGGCGCACTGCCAAGAAGGCGGCGACCTCCTCGACCCGGGCGTGGTCTTCGCGGAACGCCTGGTATTGCTTCAAAGCCGCCTCGCTCAAGGGCCGGTCGCGCGCGATCTGCCGTTCCTCCTCCGCAATCTTGCCCGCCACCTCGCGCACCTGCCATGCGCGGAAGGCGAGCGTGCCCCCAAGCAGGACCGCCGCGACTGTCAGCGCGCCGTTGATGAAAAATGCGGTCCGCACGACCTTCACATCGGGGAGCTTCCGCACGTCCCGGAAATCCGGATGCCAGCCGGCGACGGTAGCCTTGGCCTCGCGGGCCGGGCGGGCGCGTTCAAGCAGCTTGTTCCGCATCTTGCACCTCCCCCCGCAGCATCAACCCCCACACCCCGAGCCAGCCGGGATCCGACCCGACCGCCACGCGCACGGCCGCAGCCGGCGTGATGCCGCGGGCCGCGAGCCAGTTGTCTATCGCGGGCGCCAGCGGCTCCAGCCCCAGCTCCCTCGCCAGCGCTAGCCCGAGCCAACCCATTTTCGGCGGCAACCGAAGATTCAGCAGTTGGCGCACTGAACGCCCGGTCCGCACCTCCAAGTGCGAGATCAGCGCGTGCACCTCGCGCGCGAGCCCTAAGGTTAGCTCAGGACCCATCGCGGAAAAGTCGAAGGCATTGGCGTACAGCAGCTTCTTAGCGGCCGCGAAATCCTTGAGTCCCAAGTTTCGCTGGACCAGCGGCACCATCGCATCGAGGCCGGAGCTGAGCGGCCGCGTGTGCGTCACGCCCCCGCGGGAAACAACATAGGCGTGGGAACTGGTGCCCCCAACTTCCAGGACCAGAACGGGCGTGGTGAACCCGCAATGCCGCACATGGTCCGCCACCGCGCCGAGCGTGGCGACGGTACCCAGTTCAAGACTCTCCGGATAAATATCCTGATCCACTAGGGAACCCTGCGCAGCCTCCCGTTCGGCCAAGGGCAGGCCGCAGAAGAACAATTCCCGCTCTCCCATCCGCCCCGGGTCAAACGACTGTCCATCCTCCGCCTGGAGTACCGAGAGTAGGTACTTCTCAGGATCAATCTGCAGCTGGCCGGAGCAGAGCGTGGCAAAGTACTCGGGCTCCAGCAGCCGCTTGGGCTCAGCCGTCAGTACCTGTACCAACTGGCCTTCCGGCCGGATCGCCACCCGCGCGTGCACGCGCCGGCCCACCGCGCGCCGGGCACTAAGCCGCTGCAGCAAGTGCGCCAGCGCCACCCGATCGCCCGCGGGACACTCCCCCACCTCCTCCACCGTAAAGGGCGCAGTGAACGAGGAAGTCCGGGCGCCGCGCACGGTTTCCCCGCCATAGTCGAGGAAGATGCCGGGGAGCTGGCGGGAGCGAAACATGCGCAGGGACACTGGGGAGGAAGGCGATGAACTGGGCACGGCAAACTCGCCGGACTGGACCGCACGGACAAGGGGAAACCCGCTCCGCGGGCCCTCCGCTGCAGGGATTTACAAATCCTTGACCCACTCCAAAAAAAACCCCGCCGCCCGGAGGGACGGCGGGGACGAAAGTCAGGCGCGTAACCGCGCTTTTACTTCTGCCACGTACGCTTCTTGTGGCGGTTCGCCTTCAAGCGCTTGCGGCGCTTGTGCTTATTCATCTTGAGGCGGCGCTTCTTCTTCAGGTTGCCCATTGTGGAAAGGAGAGGAGGACTGTTTTTTTGGACCGTGCGGGGCGCCCGCGGGGCTGTAAAGCCCTTTCTCCCGTCGGGGCGACCAGCGAGGGTCGGCGCCCGGGGGCGGACGCGGTCGTTTACTTCAGCGCGAGTGCTTTCGCTGCATGGGCCTTGCCCCGGGCGGCCGCGTTCTTGTGCACGACGCCCGACTTCACCGCCTTGTCCATCGCGGAGACGTAGGCCGCAGCGGCCGACTTGCCTGCGGCGGCGTCCTTCTTCGCCAGCAGCTCGTCGAGCTGTTTGCGGAGGGTCTTGAGCCGGGTCTTCACGCCCCGATTGCGGTCGGTTAGGCGGATGGTTTTGCGGGCGGCTTTGATGGCAGACTTGGTATTGGCCATGGTCGGACTTAGCGAGTTAAGCGGAGCACGAACCCAAACTTGGCCAGGAGAGTCAAGGGTATTGTCGGAAGCGGACGGCGAACAGGCTGCTAAAATTCCCTGAAAAAGCCCGCGACCGGACCCGCAGACTGGCCTGGCCTGTGGTTACGCCTCTCCGTCCCCGCTCGCCTTGCACGCCCCCGCCCGCCAGCCCTCTTGCTCTGCTGCCCCCCGCCCCCTTGCGCGAAGGCGGCGGAGTGGTTTCACCCTAGTGGAAGTCACCCTCGCAACCGCGATCCTCGCGGCCGCGATCACCACGTCGATCGGGGTGATTCAATGGGGTCTGCGGCATCTTGATCTCGCCCGCGGCAACACGCTCGCGGCCCAGATCCTGCAGAGCGAGATCGAGCGCCTCCGGATGATGGGCTGGAGCAGCATCATCGCGCTCCCGGCCGAGACCGCAGTGCCCCTCAGCAACGCGTTTACATCGGACTCCACGCTCGCCGAGCGCTTTACCCTCACCCGGGCCGTGGCCCCCGACGCCGCTCGGCCCGACGATATTCGCGTCATCACCGTGACCGTCCAGTGGAGCACCACCGACGGCAAGCCGCACACGCGCAGCTTCCGCGCCACCTACGCCCGCGAGGGAATATATGATTACTTCTACACGCTGGCCCGCTCGTGACCACCGCCGCCGGGGCTTTACGCTCGCCGAGATCCTGATCGCGCTTGGGCTCTCCGGGCTCGTGCTCGGGGCCATCCTCACCACGTTCATCTTCCTCACCCGCACCGGCCTGCGCATCGAGCTCTACAACGACATGGAGCGTCAGGCCCGCTTCGCCCTCGAACTTTTTGCCCGCGACACCCGCCAAGCCAGCGCGATCACGTGGAACAGCGCGGAATCCGTGACGCTCATCGTGGACTCCCGTCCGGTCACCTACTCGCACACCGTGGGCTCGTTCACTCGCACCGAGAGCTCCGGGGCCAAGGTGCTGATCACCGGCATCACCCAGTTCGCCTTCAAAGGCTACACGATCACCGGCGCGGAGCTGCCCTCGATCGGTGGTGCCACTTCGCTCGCCAAAGCCGCCGCCTGGACCAAGCAGCTACAAATCTCGCTCCAGTCCTCTCGCTCGCCCGGCGATACCGCGACCGCCACCCACAAGGTGCTCTCCGCCCGCTATATCCTCCGGAACAAGCGGGTCACCGCTTGAGCTCGCTGACCATGCGTCCGCTCTCCCGCCCTTGCCTCCCCTCCCCTGCGCGCCGCGGCTCAGTGCTGCTGGTCGGGATGATGCTGGCGTCGATTCTCGCCGTTTCCCTAGTGAGCTACATTAACCTCTCGCGCACCAGCCTCCAGCTCTCGCAGCGAGCGCTCTGGGCCAATGCCGCGATGAACCTCGCAGAGAACGGCCTCGAAGAGGCGATGTACTCGCTCAACCGACGCGTTTCCGACCCGTCCTATTCCTGGAGCAACGCGGGCTGGGGCACCGAAAACGGCGAGGCCTGGCGGAAATGGACCAATCTCCCTGTGGATGGCGCCGCCAGCGGCGAAATCCGCGTCTACGTCTACAACTACACCGGGGAAAGTTCCCCCGAGGTCATCGCCCGAGGGATCGTCCGTCCGCCCGACGGGAGCGGCGCCCCAAACGCCGAGAAATGGGTGCTGATCCGCACCCGCCGCGCTACCAAGTTCGCCAACGGGCTGGTCGCCCGGGAATTCATCCGGTTCAATGGGGCCAGCGCCACCGTCGATAGCTGGATCTCCCAGCCTGACTCCGGCGGCATCTTAGCCTACAGCTCCATGTGGGCCCGGGACCAGGCCTCGATCGGGAGCATCTCGGTCGCCGTAAACTCGGTCGCCGTGCAGAACGCGCGGATCTGGGGACACGCCGCCACTGGCGGCGCCCCGCCGCAGGTGGGCCCGCAGGGTTCCATCGGGCCCTTCGGCAGCGCCAATGGCTTCATCGACATGAACCGGGTCTCGACCCACTTCTTCGCCAACTTCGAGGCCGGGTTTTCGCAAAAGATCGTCCAACGCTACACCCCGATGGCCGGCCAGCCCATCGCCAACCTCGGCAACACAGGCAAATACCGTCTGACGACCCTCAACCTCAGTGGCACCACCGTGCTGAACATCAACGGTAACGTGGAGCTGTACCTCGACGGGCTCGCCGGCGTCACCACGCTCAGCATCACCGGCAGCGCCGGCATCAACGTAGCGCCCGGCGCGAAGCTGACGCTCTACACGGTCGGTAACGTCAATCTCGCCGGCAACGGCATCGTTAACGCGGGCTCCACCGGGACTACGGCCGGCAATCCCGCCAACTTCCAGCTCTACGGGCAAAGCACTGCCACCGCGACGAAGCAGCAGATCTCGATCGCCGGCAACGCAGCCCTCTCCGGCGCCATCTACGCACCCAACGCCAGCGTGACGATCGCCGGTGGCGGCTCGACCGACCGCGACATTCTCGGCTCGATCGTCGCCAACGACATCACCTTCAGCGGCAATATCGCATTTCACCAGGACGAGTCGCTGGCCAAACTCACCACCACCGCCCCCTTCCGTCTAACCTCGTGGAACGAGCTCGCCACGGTGAACGAACGCGAGCCCTACAAGGGCGATCTGGACGACCTCTGAGCCTCAGCCCGGCCGAAGCGCGGACCGGCTCAATGCGGGTGCGTCGCCAGGTGCTGCCGGAGCAAGTCCTGACCATAGTCGTTTCCGTTGGGCGTGCGGACGACGACGTGGATGTGTTGGCGATTCGGCTGCTGCGGATCCGCGGCGAGGTGGCGAAGGTTGGCCGGGCGCTGGTGATCGAATTCGATCAAAATCACCGGACTATGGATACGGTAGTAGAAAACCCCGCCGTCCTCCGCCCCGCCGACCCAAGCGAAGTAGGTCCGGTCCAGCTGCGCCTCGACCTCCGCCAAGCGCACCCGCGCGTGCCCCGGCGCCTGCTGGCCGACGTAACGGGCGACGAGCGCGAGTAGCGCCCCCCGCTGGGTCGCGGTAAGCTCGGTCCCAGGCAGGCCCGCATAGGGGATCACAACATTGTCCTTAAACGCCTCGGTGAGATTATCGTTGCCGGTCTTCTCCGACCGCAGCACGGCCCGGGATCGCTGCCCCGGAGACAAGGACCGCAGGAAAGCGAGCCCGTCGTCCTGCTCCGCCTGCAAAATGGCCACGCCGCGGTGAATTCCGCCCGCGGCGACCACCGGCTCCGAGCCCACGAAGACGGGGGTCATCACGACCTGGTCACCCAGAACGAAGTAATTAATGATCAAGTGATGACCGTCGAGCTGCCAGCCCCACGGCCGATCCGGGGACGGCTCGCCCATCACGGTGATCCAGTAAAGCCACTCACCGTACTCGGTGAAGTTGCCCCCATTGAGTTCCCCAAGGGTGTGGTTAAGCCGCATGATGTCGCGCGACAACTGCAGCCCCTCAGCGCTCAGCGCGGCCCGCAGGAGCGCGAAGGCTGCCCCGCGCTGCCTTTCGTCCATCTCAGCAAAGGATACGCCCTGCCGGACGTAAAAATGCTGATTCATCCACTTCCGCCATTCTGGGTCGTCGCTCGGGAAGCGCGTGCGATCCCGCTGCGCGGGGGTGAGGGCGGTGAGAAAGTCCGCCGCGGCGCGACGCACGGGCTCGGTCGAGACGCCGGTGGAACGCCGAGGAAAAAGCCCCGCCTCGGGCCGTCCGGTAGCAGTGATGCCGCGGAAGGGTTCCGCGAGGCCCCGTTGCTCGGCCTCGCGGGACTGGCGTTGGAACCGCTGGAAGCGGGTCTCGTCGGGCGCGGCGGCCACGAGGGCCGCCGGCGCGGCGGCGAGTAAAAACCCAAGACGAAGGGAAGCGGACGACATGCGCGGGAGGTGATGGGGAATAAAAATGGAGGCTTTGGGGCCGGTAAGCCGGATTCTGTTCCGCGCCGGAGGCGCTTCGGTCGTCATTTCTCTCGGGCTGGCCTTGCGGCCAGCCCGTCCCCGCCGCGGCCGCCGAGGCGGACACAGCGCGGATGCAGCATACCCGTGGCTATTGGACGGGCCGCCCAGCCACCTATTTTGCCTTGCACCGGAAGGGGTTTTTCGTGCCGCCCCGCTCGCGCGGAGGCGCGGTGGGCTCTTACCCCACCTTTTCACTATCACCAGGCGCCACGCCCGAGGGCGCGTCGCCTGGCTACCTATTTTCTGTGACACTATCCGTCGACGCGCCTTGAAGCGCGCCGCCTGCGCTCGCCTTGCGGCTGGCGCAGCATCCTGCCCTACGGTGTCCGGACTTTCCTCTCCGAACTTCTGGCCGGCGCGGCATCACCCGCGCCTTGGGATCAAAGAACTCGGAGCGACGACCAGGCCCCAAAGCCTCCCCGACCCTGCCCGCCGCCCCGGCCGACGCAAGCCCGCTCCGGCCTGGGGATCCGCCAGCGTGAGGACAGTCGCAGCTGCGCCCTCCGCGTGGCCACCGTTTTGACCCCACACTTCGCCCGGCCCATGGTGCCGGCCAACCCTTGGGTCGCACTAGGGCGTCGACCCCTCCATTCTCCGCTTTCCCCGCGGCGCGGAAACGCCTCTGCTCCCCGCACCCCGATGATGCGCCTTCCGCTCCTGACCCTCCTGCTCCTGACCGCGCTGACGGCCGCGGCCGCCCCGCTGCGCGTGCTCTACCTTGGCACGCCGGCCGCGGAACCCCGGACGCGCTGTCAGCTTCTGATGCGCGAGCTGGGTCGGGACGCCCTGTGGTTTGATTACCTTTCCGAGCCGGCCGACGCTACCCCCGACTTCGTCCGACGCTTCGATGCCATCATCGTCGACGCGCCGGCCGAACGCTTTCCCATCCTCGCGGGAGTGCCGGTTTCCCGCCGACTCGATGCCGCGAGCCTGGGGACCGCGGACGCACCGAGCTTCGCCGCCCGCGCGCGAGAGCGGCTGGTGAGCTTGGTCGGGCCGGAGCGGGCGGCGGAGTGGCGCCGCTTCCTCGCGGCGCGGGAACCGGAGCCGCGGGAAACGCGGCCGACCATCGCTAATTACGAGAAGCGTGCGGAACCCGTGACGTTCCAGCTACCCCTGACGACCCGGGGCAGCCGGGAGCGCATGCAGGTGGCCCCGGACCTGCGGGTGGAGCTGTTCGCCGCCGAGCCCGACATCGCCAAGCCGATCTTCCTGGCTTGGGACGAGCGCGGCCGCCTCTGGGTTGCCGAGACCCAGGATTATCCCCACGACGTGCGCCCGGATGGCCGCGGCAACGACCGCATCCGTATCTGCGAGGACACCGATGGCGACGGCCGGGCGGACCGATTCACCGTCTTCGCAGAGAACCTCAACATCCCGACCGGGTTCGTCTTCACCGGCGGCGGGATCGTCGTGGCCCAGCCCCCGCGGTTCCTGTTCCTCCGCGATACCGACGGCGACGACCGCGCGGACGAACGCCGCGAGATCATGACCGGCTGGGGCGTGGGCGACACCCACGCGCAGGCGAACAACCTGCATTACGGCGTAGACAACTGGCTCTACGGCTGCGTCGGGTACTCCGGTTTCCGCGGGGTGGTGAGCGGCGAGGAGCGGCAGTTCGCGCAGGGCACGTTCCGGTTCCGCGCCGACGGCTCGGCGCTCGAATTCCTGCACCAGTTCACAAACAACTCCTGGGGCCATTCCAGCAACGAAGCCGGGGACCAGTTCGGTGGTACCGCCAACAACGCGCCCCTCTTCTTCGGCGGCATCCCGGCGACGATCCTTCCTCGCGGGATGCGGGCCCAGACCGCCCGGCGGATCAACACCGAGGACCGCGCCCGGCCCATCACGCCGAATTTCCGCCAAGTCGACGTCTTCGGCGGCTACACCGCCGCGGCCGGCAGCGCCTTCATCCACTCCGCTCAGCTGCCTCCGCGCCTCCAAGGCAAGGCGATGGTTTGCGAGCCCACGATGAAGGTCATCGCGCTCTTCTCCGTCCGACGCGACGGCGCGGGCTACGCAGCCGACGACGCCTTTAACCTCGTCGCCAGCACCGACGAATGGATGTCCCCCGTGTTCGCCGAAGTCGGCCCGGACGGTGCCGTGTGGTTCGCGGACTGGCAGAACTACATTATCCAGCACAACCCGACCCCGAGTCCGGAACGCGGCGGCTACGCGGCGCGGACCGGCGTTGGCGGCGCCCACGAAAACCCGCTCCGCGACCATCGCCGCGGGCGCATCTACCGCATCGTCTGGGATGGACCCGCCCCCGCGCCGCGGCGCACCCTGCAGGGCGCGGACGAGGCGCAGTTGACGCAGGCGCTGGCCGATCCCAACCCGTTCTGGCGCCTCACCGCGCAGCGCCTGCTGGTGGAGGGCCGGCGCCAGGGAGCTGCACCGGCGCTCCGCCGCGTCGCCGCGCAGTCTTCGCCCCTCCCGGCTCTCCACGCGCTCTGGACGCTCCACGGGCTGGGCGCCCTCGACGCTGACACGCACCGCGCGGCCCTTGCTCACGCGGAGCCCACGGTGCGGCGCAACGCCATCCGTGCCCTCGGCCGCGACGAGGCGGCGCTGGCTTTGTTCTTCGGCTCCGCCGTGGTCAGCGATCCAGACCTGCTGACCCGACTCGCCGCCGCGGTAAAACTGGCCGAGTTTCCGACGTCCCCGGCGATCCGGACGGTGACGGCCAACTTCCTCCGCGAACCCGCGCACCAGCGCGACGACTGGCTGCGCGAGGCGGGCCGGATCCTCGGCCGGGTCCACGGCGTCGCGTCCCACCGCGAGGGCCCCAACCTGCTGCCGAACCCCGGGTTCGAGGCGGTGGGCGAGGACGGCCTGCCCGCCGGCTGGCGGCGGCGCGATTACGGCACCCGCGCCGGCAACCGCGACGCCGCGTGGAGCTCCTCGGCGGAGCCCGCCGACGCGCGCGCCGGCCGACGCGGGGTCCGCGTGGTCACCACCGCCGACGCCGACACCAGCCTGCACGCGGACGTGTCTTTGCGCCCGCAAACCCGCTACCGTCTCGCGGGCTGGATCCGCACCGGCGCCGTCTTCGGGGGCAAGGCGAGCTTCAACGTCCACGGCGCCCGCCTGGAGACGGAAACTGTGCGGCGGCGGGAGACCGGCTGGACGGAGGTGGAGTTGGAGTTCGACAGCGGCGAGCGCGCCAACGCGAGCGTGAACGTGCTGCACGTGGCGCGCGGCGAGGCCGCCTTCGACGACCTGCGTCTCATGGAGCTGACCCCGATCGAGGAGACAGCCGTCGCCGGCCCCGGCGATGCCGCCCGCGGCGCGGAGCTCTTCCACCGGCACCCGGCGGCCTGCGTGCTGTGCCACGCCCTGTCCGGCAAGGGCAGCACGGTCGGGCCGACGCTCGACGGGCTGGCGGCGCG
>SYDD01000101.1 GCA_005786775.1 Opitutaceae bacterium | reverse complement strand
GGGGCGCGCGGCCGGATCGGGCCGACGCCGTGATCCAGCGCGGGCTCGCGGCGGCGACCGTCGCCGGTCTGCCCGCCCGCGCCGCGGACGCCGCCGCCTACCGCGAGGCGCTCGAGCTGCTCGCGGCGCTCTACGTCAAGGGCGCGGAGATCGACTGGTTCGCGCTGCACGCGGGCGAGGCGCCGCGGCGCATCCCCCTCCCGGTGTATCCCTTCGCGCGCGAGCGCTACTGGTTCGCCCCCGTGCCCGCCGCGGGACCGACGCCGTCCGCCTTGCCGGGCGTGATCGCGCTTCGCGGGGACGAGCCGTTTCTCCGTGATCACCGGGTGGGCGGTGTACCCGTGGTGCCGGGCGTCGCGTACCTCGGATGGCTGCGGGCGACGGCGGGCGAGGGCGCGGCGCTGCGCCAGGTGGCGTGGCTGCGCCCGCTGGCCGTGCCTGGGCCGGTCGAGCTCCGCGTCGAGGAGCGGCCGGGGCCGGCGGGGACGCGCCGGCTGGTCGTCCTGCGCGCGGATGGGACCGAACATGCGGAAGCCCTCGTGGCCGCAAGGGCGGCGCCCGCGTCCGGAACGTTGGCATTGGACGAGATCCGCGCGCGTTGCCCGCGGGAAATTCCCGGCGACGAGGTGCGCGCGCGCTGCGCGGCCGCCGGGCTCGTGCTGGGGCCGGCGATGGCCGCGCTGCGGGACGTGCGGGCTGGCGCCGACGAGCTGATCGCCCATCTGGTGCGTCCCGCGGGCGCCGCCGCGGCGGCGTGGGATCCCGCCCTGCTGGACGGCGCCCTCCAGGCCACGGCGGCGCTGGGCGATGGCGAGGGCGGCGGGTTGCCGGTGCCGTTCGCGCTGGAGGCCGTACTGCTGGAGGCGTTGCCGGCGGAGGTCTGGGCGCACGTGGTGCGCCGGCCGGCCGCGGGTGGTCTGCGGCGGTTCGACGTCCGTTTCGCCGCGGCGGAGGGCCGCCTGCTGGGCACGCTGGAGGGCCTCGCGATGCGGCCGCTGCGCGCGGCGCCGGCCGAGGGCTCCGCCGCCGCCCCGGAGTTCACCCTGCCGGCCGCTGCCGTCCCAGCGGAAGCGCCGGCGCCGGTGCCGGCCGATCCGGCCGCGGCGTTCCTCGCGTGGCTCACGGCGCGCTTCGCGGAGCAGGTGAAGCTGCCGCCCGCGCGGCTACGCCCTGATGATCCGCTGGAGAAGTTTGGCCTCGATTCGCTGATGGTGACCGACTTCACGCGGCGCCTGGAGGAGAGCTTCGGCGAATTGTCCAAGACGCTGCTGTTCGAGCACCAGACGCTCGGCGAGCTCGCGGCGCACCTGCGGGCCGCGCATCCGGGACGCGTCGCCACCCTGCTCGCCCCCGGGACCGGCCGGGCCGTCCCGCGCGCGGCCGCCGCCCCGGCCGTCCTCACCGCTCCCCCGCCGGCGCCGGCGGTACCCGCGCCCGCGGGCGGCGCGGACGACATCGCGATCATCGGGGTCGCGGGGCGTTACCCGGACGCGCCGGACCTGGATGCGTTCTGGCGCAACCTCCGTGCCGGGCGCGACAGCATCATCGAGATTCCGCCGGACCGCTGGGATCACCGCGTCTTCCACGACCCCCGGCCCGGCCAGCCCGGCAAGACGCGCAACAAGTGGGGCGGGTTCCTGCCGGACGTGGCGCGGTTCGACGCGGCGTTCTTCGGCGTGACCCCGCGCGAGGCCATCGCGTTGGACCCGCAGGAGCGGATCTTCCTCGAGACCGCGTGGCAGACCGTGGAGTCGGCGGGTTACAGCCGCCCCGCCCTGGCGCGCCGGCCGGTGGGCGTGTTCGTGGGCGTGATGTACGGAGAGTACCAGCTGCACGGCGCGGGCGATCCCGCCACCGGCGGCGTGCTGCCGCTCAGCTCCTCGTACGCGTCGATCGCCAACCGCGTCTCCTATTTCTTCAACTGGCACGGGCCCAGCCTCGCGGTCGACACGATGTGCTCCTCCTCGCTGGCCGCGATCCACCTCGCGTGCGCGGCGCTACAGCGGGGGGAGGCCGAGCTCGCGCTCGCGGGCGGGGTCAACGTCACCGTCCACCCGCACAAGGATATGCTGCTGGCGCCGGGCGGGTTCGCCGCGGGCGACGGGCGCTGTCGGAGTTTCGGGGCGGGCGGGGACGGCTACGTGCCCGGCGAGGGCGTGGGCGCGGTGCTGCTGAAGCCGCTCGCGCAGGCGCAGGCGGACGGGGACCACATCTGGGGCGTGATCCGGGCGAGCGCGCTCAACCACGGCGGGAAAACCAACGGCTACACCGTGCCGAACCCCAAGGCGCAGGCCGACGTCGTCGGCGCGGCCCTGCGGCGGGGCGGCGTCGCGCCCGACGCGGTGTCGTACGTCGAGGCGCATGGCACCGGCACGTCCCTCGGCGACCCGATCGAGGTTGCAGCGCTGGCGCGGGCCTTCGGCGATGAGGCGGGCGCGCCGGAAGGCCGGGCGTGCCTGCTCGGCTCGGTGAAGTCCAACATCGGCCACCTCGAGGGTGCGGCGGGCGTCGCCGGCCTGACGAAGGTGCTGCTGCAGCTCCGGCACGCGGAGATCGCGCCGTCGCTCCATTCGCGCGCGCTCAACCCAAACATCCCCTTTGCGCGGACCCGTTTCCGCGTGCCGCAGGCGGTGACCACGTGGCCCGCCGGCGCCGCCCCGCGCACCGCGGGCGTCAGTTCCTTCGGCGCCGGCGGCGCGAACGCCCACCTCATCGTCAGCGAGGCCCCGCTGCGGCCGCCCGTGCCTCCCGCGGCCGGGCCCGCGCTGGTCGTGTTGTCCGCGCGCACGGCGGATCGCCTCCGGGCCGTCGCGGCCCGCCTCGCGGAATGGCTCGCCGAGGCGGCGCCGGCCGATCTCCGGCTGGCCGACGTGGCCTTCACCCTCGCGGTCGGGCGCGAGGGGCTCGACGAGCGGCTGGCCCTGCTCACGGCCGATCCCGCGGAGTTGCGCGCGCAACTCGCCGCCTTTGCCGCCTCCGGCGAAACGTCCGCCGCGGGTTGGCGGGGCCGCCGGCGCGAGGAACCGGATCCTGTCCCGGCAGCGGACGCGGCGCCGGCGATGCTCGCGGCCGCGTGGGTGACTGGGGCCGAGATCGACTGGGCGGCGCAGGGTTGGCCCGCGGGCGCGCGGCGGATCCCGCTGCCCGGCTATCCCTTCGCGGGGGAACGCTTCTGGGCGCCCGACCGGATTTCCCGCCCGGCGGACGCTCCGGCCGCGCCACCCCCGTCGGGCGCATCGGGCCTGCTCCTCGCCCCGGTGTGGCGACCGATGGTCGAGGCCGCGGCCGCGGCGGCGCCCACCCCGGCGGGACGCGGACTGGTGTTCGATGCCGACCCGCGGCTGGCGGCGGAGCTGGCGCCCCTTTTTCCGCAGGTGACCTTCACCCGCGTCGCACCCGTCGGGAAGGCGGCGGGGCCGGGCGTGGTCGTGCTCGGACCGGAGGACGACGCGGGTTACGACGCGCTGGTGGCCGAGGGTCCGCCCGCGCTGGTGGTCCATCGTTGGGCCCAGGTGGCGGCCGGGGCCCCGGATCTGGTGCCGGGCCTGCTTTCCCTGGTGCGGCTGGTGCGCGCGGTGCTGCGGCGGGCGCCGGCGGCGCGCCTGAACCTCGTCTTCTGTCATCCGCCAGGTTGCCCCGAACACGAGGGCGTCGGCGGCTGGGCGCGCAGCCTGATCCGCGAGCATCCGGGGATCGTCGTCTCCCTGCTCGGGGCGGAGGACCCGCCGGTGGCGGCCGTGGCGCGGCGCCTGACCGACCGTGCCCCCCGCCAGCTGCGGCTGGAGCCGTCGGGCGCGGCGGAGCTCGGCCTCGAGGAAATTGCGCCGCCGGCCGGGACCGCGCTGGCGCAAGGCGGCGTGTACCTCATCACGGGTGGCGCGGGTGGCCTTGGCCGCCTGCTGGCGCCGCATCTCGCGGCCCGCTGGGCCGCGCGCATCGTGCTCGCTGGCCGTTCGGCGCGCGGGCCGGAGCAGGATGCACTGCTGGCCGCGGTGCGGGCGGCCGGGGGCGAGGCGCGTTACGTGGCGGCGGATGTCGCCACGGCCGCGGGTGCGGACGCTGCGGTCACGGAGGCCCGGGAAGCATTCGGGCGCCTCGATGGTGTCTTCCACGCCGCGGGCGTCCTGCGGGATCGCGCCCTGCGGGCCAAACCGCCCGCGGAGTACGTCGCGGTGGCCGCGCCGAAACTCGCGGGCGCCCATTGGCTGGACCAGGCGACGGCCGGGGAACCGCTGGCCTTCTTCACGCTGTTCTCCTCCACGGCCGGCGTCTTCGGCAACGCGGGCCAGGCGGACTACGCCTTCGCGAACGCGGCGCTCGACGCCTTCGCCGAGGCGCGCGCCGCCCGCGTCCGGTCCGGCGAGCGGTCCGGCCGCACCGTCGCCCTCGCGTGGCCCTGGTGGCGTGACGGCGGGATGCCGGCCGGGGCGGGCACCTTGGAACGGCTCGCCGCCGCGGGCCTTGAACCGCTGCCGACCGCGACCGGCCTCGAGTGGATCGAGCAGCTCGCCGGCGCCCCGCACCCGCGCGTGGTCGCCCTGTGGGGCCGGCCCGAGCTGATCCGCACGCACCTCCTGCAGGCGCCGCCGCCCGCGCCCGCCGTCACCGCCGCTTCCGCCGCGGTGGCCTCGCCTTCTGCTGTCGGGTCCGCGGTTCCCGTGCCGCCCGACCTCCCGGCGCGGATCGAGCGTTACCTGCGCGAGGTCCTCGGCGGCGTGATCCAGCTGGAACCGGCGCAGCTGGACCCGGACCAGCGCTTCGAGGACCTCGGGGTCGACTCGATCGTCGTCAACGACGTCAACGCGCGCCTGGAGCGCGACGTCGGGCCGCTGCCGAAGACGCTCCTCTTCGAGCACCCCAACCTCCGCCGCCTCGCCCGCCATCTCGCGGCGGAGCACGCCGCGGCATTCGCGCGGGTCGCCGCCGCGGGCGAATCCCCGCCGCCCGCTCCCGCGACTCACGGGCCCGCGACCCTCGCGCCGGTGGCCGTCGCGGCCGCGGCGCCGGCTTTGCCCGAGGCGGCCGCCGGTGGGGACATCGCGATCATCGGCCTGGCGGGACGCTATCCGGGCGCGGACGACCTCGAGGGCTTCTGGCGGCTCCTGCGCGAGGGGCGCGAGGCCGTGACGGAAGTGCCGGCGGAGCGCTGGGACGTGGACGCGTTCCACGATCCCGACCCGGAACGGGCGATCGACGGCAAGAGCTACGGGCGTTGGGGCGCGTTCCTCCGGGACGTGGACCGGTTTGACCCGCTGTTCTTCCACCTTTCCCCGGTGGAGGCGGAGATGATGGACCCGCAGGAGCGGCTCTTCCTGGAGGTGGCGTGGCACGCGCTGGAGGACGCGGGTTGGACGCGGCGCGACCTCGCGCGGGCGCGGCGCGCGGAGTTCGCGGCGAACGTCGGCGTGTTTGCGGGCGTGACCAGCAACCCCTACGCGCTGCTCGGGCATCCGGGCGGCGGCCACGCGGCGCCCACCAGCCTCCCGTGGTCGCTGGCGAACCGCGTCTCGTACCTGTTCAACTTCAACGGCCCGAGCCTGCCGGTCGACACGGCGTGCTCCTCCTCGCTGACGGCCATCCACCTCGCGGTGCAGGCGATCCGGCGGGGCGAGTGCCAGCAGGCGCTCGCGGGCGGCGTGAACCTGTACCTCCACCCTTCGAAGTTCTCGCACCTGAGCCTGATGCGGATGCTCTCGCGCGACGGCCGCTGCCGGGCGTTCGGGGCCGGGGCGGACGGCTTCGTGCCGGGCGAGGGCTGCGGCGTGGTGCTGCTGAAGCCGCTCGCGCTCGCGCGGGCGGACGGCGACCGGATCCACGGCGTCATCCGCGCCACCGCGGTGAACCACGGCGGCCGCACCAACGGCTACACCGTGCCCAGCCCCGCGGCGCAGGCGGAGCTGGTGGGCCGCGCCCTGCGCGAGGGCGGCGTCGACCCCGCGACCGTCTCGTGCATCGAGGCGCACGGCACCGGCACCGCGCTGGGCGATCCGGTCGAGGTCGAGGGTCTGGCGCGCGCGTTCACCGGCGGCCGGCTCGCGACGCCGTGGTGCGCGCTCGGCTCGGTGAAGACCAACATCGGGCACCTCGAGTCCGCCGCGGGCATCGCGGGGCTCACCAAGGTGCTGCTCCAGTTCCAGCATCGGGAACTGGCCCCGTCGTTGCACGCGACGCCGCCGAACCCGCGGATCAATTTTGCCGCGACGCCGTTCCGGGTGCCGCAGCGGGCGGAACCGTGGACCTCCGCGGGCCCGCGCCGCGCCGGGATCAGCTCGTTCGGCGCGGGCGGCGCCAACGCGCACCTCATCGTGGAGGAACCGCCCCCGCCCGCGCCGGCCGCCGCTTCCGCCGCGGCCGCGGCGCAGGTCATCACGCTTTCGGCCCGCACCCGCGAACGGCTCCAGGCCAGCGCCGGCCGCCTCGCGGCATTCCTCGCCGCC
>SYDD01000100.1 GCA_005786775.1 Opitutaceae bacterium | reverse complement strand
GGAGATGGCTTATTTCGAGTGCCTCCACGAGCTAAAGCTGATCTGCGATCTGATGTACGAGAGCGGCATCGCTGGGATGCGCTTCTCGATCTCCGAGACAGCCAAGTACGGTGACATCACCCGCGGCCCGCGCGTGGTCAACCGCCAGACCAAGGCCGAAATGAAGAAAATCCTGAAGGAGATCCAGACTGGCAAGTTCACCCAGGAGTGGGTCAAGGAGTACAAGGGCGGCCTGAAGAAGTACCACGCCCTGCTCAAGGCCGGCGAGAAGCATAAGATCGAGAAGACGGGCGCCTATCTGCGGTCCATGATGCCTTGGATGACCAAGAAGAACATCAAAGGCGTGCAGGCGTCCTACTCCTGATCGCCCATCGATTCCTCCGCGAGGGCGCCAAGACCACGGTCTTTGCGCCCTCTCTTTTATCCTGATGCCGACCCTCACTCTCGCCACCCGCAAGAGCCCGCTCGCCTTGGCGCAGACCGGGATGGTGGCGGCCGTGCTACGCAGCAGTCTCGGGGTGGAAACGGCGGAACTGCGGATCGTGACGACTGGAGACCGGCAGACCGAATGGTCCCTGGAGAAGAAGGGGGGCAAGGGCCTCTTCACGAGTGAGTTGGAGGCTGCCCTGCGTCGCGGGGAGGCGGATGTGGCGGTGCACAGCACGAAGGATCTGCCCGGCGAGATGGCGCCGGGCTTGGCGATTGCTGGTTACCTGCCACGTGCCGACGCCCGAGATGTGCTCGTCCTCCGGGAGGGAGTGGCCGCACCGCGCCTGCTCGCCACGGGTAGCCCGCGCCGCCGGCTGCAGGTGCAGCGTCTGTTCCCCGACGTAGCTTTTACCGAGATCCGGGGCAACGTTGACACTCGGCTCCGTAAGATTGCCGAACAGCAACTGGCCGACGGGACCATCCTGGCGGCCGCCGGGCTGCACCGCCTCGGGATCAGCGCTTGGCCGGGACTCACCTTCACGTCCCTCGGTTTCGCCGCGGTGGTGCCCGCGGTCGGTCAGGGCGCGATCGCGATCCAATGCCGCGCCAGCGAGGCGGCCGGCCTCGCCGGCTGTTTCGATGCCGCGACGATGGCCGAAGTCTCTGTCGAGCGGGCTTTTCAGTCGACGCTCGGCGGCGGCTGCCAGACCGCGTTCGCGGCGCATGTGGCGGAGGGGCAGCTGCACCTTTTCCACGAGGCCTGTGGCATCCGGCAGGCGACCTTGACGCCCGCGGACTTCGCCGCGCCGATGGCCACCGCCGACCGCCTGCTCCGGGCCTGGGGACTCCGCTCATGAATTCCGCTCCCCTTGCCGGCAAGCGTATCGCCGTCACCCGCGCCCGAGAACAGGCGCCCGAACTTGGCCGTCGCCTCGTCGCCCTCGGGGCTGAGGTGCTTGAGCTGCCCCTGATCAGCGTCCGCAAGGACATCGACAAGCAGACCCTTGCTGACGTTCTGCTCGAGCTCGGCACGTATGACTGGATCGTCTTCACGAGCGCGAATGGCGTACGCTGCTTCTTCGAGGAGTTTCATCGGATCTTCGACGACATCCGCTCACTCGGTCTATTGCGCTTCGCGGCGGTGGGCGACACCACGGCGGCCGCGATCCGCGAGCAGCACCTCCGGGTGGAGTGCCAGCCCTCCGTGGCCACCGGCGACGCGCTCGCCGAGGCCCTCATTGAGACGGGCAGCCTAGACAGCGCCAAGATTCTTGTGATCACGGGCAATCTAAACCGAGACACGCTCGTCCGCCGGCTCGAAGAGGCCCGCGCTATTGTCGACCGCCTGCCCGTTTATCGCACTGAGTCCACGGACTTGGCCGCAGATCCCGCCGCTGCCGACTTCCGTCGTGGCGGGGCAGACGCGATACTTTTCGCCTCTGCCTCGGCCGTAGAATCCTACGCGGCGCAGGCCCCGGCGTTGCGGCTGGCGGCAGGGGCGCGACGGCCGCTCGCGGGCAGCATCGGTCCGCTGACCACCGAGGCGATGCGCAAGGCGGGGCTCGAGGTCGCCTTCGAGGCCGCCTCGCCCTCGTTGGACGATCTCGTGACGGCCCTGCTCGCCGCCCTGCCCCAATGAAGGTCCCGTTCCTCGATCTTTCCCTGCAACACCGGGCCCTCCGCGAGGAGGCCTTGGCAGCGCTCGCCGCCACGTACGACGCGAACCGGTTCTGTCTCGGGCGCGACGTGGAGGATTTCGAACGCGCGTTCGCCGCCCTGCTGGGTTACCCCGGCGTCCTTGGGATGAACAGCGGGACTTCCCCGCTGCACGTGGCCTGCCTGCTGGCGGGCTTCGGTCCGGGCGACGAGATCATCACCTCGCCCTTCACCTTCATCTCCTCCGCGTGGGGGATCAGCTACGTCCGCGCGACCCCGGTGTTCGCCGACATCGAGGAGGGCGGCTTCAATCTGGATCCGGACCGCCTCGCGGCCGCGATCACCCCCCGCACGCGGGGGATCGTGGTGGTCCACCTGTTCGGCCAGCCGGCGCGGATGGATAAGATCCTGGCCATCGCTCGGCAACACGGCCTGTTCGTGATCGAGGATTGTGCGCAGGCGGTGGGCGCCCGATATCGGGGAACGCCCGTGGGACTGCTAGGCGATGCAGGAACGTTCAGTTTTTATCCGACGAAGAACTTGGGCGCTTGCGGGGAGGCGGGGGCCTTCGTCGCGCGTGATCCGGCGTTGCTGACCCGCGCCCGCCACGTGCGGGTGCACGGCTCCGACCGCCGCTATCAGCACGACATTATCGGGGGCAACTTCCGGATGGATGGGTTCCAGGGGGCGCTCCTCAACGTGAAGCTCCCGCATCTGGCGGCTTGGACGGCTCGCCGGCAGGCCATCGCCGCAAGGTACCTCGCGGAAATCCGACTGGCCGACGCGCGCCTGCCGATGCCTGGGGAGCACGGGGCCTCCGTTTTCCATCAGTTTACCCTGCTGCATCCTCGGCGGGACCAGCTCCGCGAGCATCTCGTGCGGCTCGAGGTGGGGACTGACCTGATTTATCCCCGGCCGCTGCACCTACAGCCGTGCTACGCCGCCCTCGGCAAGGGATTGGGCTCATTCCCGCGGGCGGAACGCGCGGCAGAGACCTGTCTCAGCCTGCCCATCTTCCCGGAATTGACCGACGCCCAGCTTGAGCACGTGATCCGGTCCGTAAACGCGTTCTGAAGGGAAGTAGGGCCCAATGATCGCCGGCATCCGAGTCAAAGTCTGCGGCCTACGCTCCTTAGTGGATGCGGAGGCGGCAGATGAGGTGGGGGCCGATTACCTCGGCTTCATCCTCTACCCGAAATCGCCGCGCTGGATCACCCTCGAACAATTCCGCTCGTTGCTCCCGCGGCTGCCCCCGCGGCAAAAGGTTGCCGTGTCGGTTGAGCCGCAACCTGAGGAGCTCACCGCGTGGCTCGCGGCCGGTTTTGATCACCTTCAGGTGCACTTTCGCCCGGAAATTCCCGCCGCCACGGTGGCGGCCTGGGCCGCGGCGGCTCCGGGCAAGCTCTGGCTGGCGCCCAAGATTCCTGCGGGCACCTTGTGGCGCGCGGACTGGTTGGCGGCAGCCGGCACGATGCTCCTCGATACCTACCACCCCGGCGGCTTTGGCGGGAGCGGCCAGACCGGCGACTGGTCCTTTTTCGCTCGCTGCCGCGCCGAGCATCCCGGGCACCAATGGATCCTCGCCGGTGGCCTAAGTCCCGAAAACGTGGCTCGGGCCTTGGCTGAAAGCGGGGCGCGCTGGATCGACATCAATAGCGGCGTCGAGAGCGCCCCAGGGTTGAAGGATGCCGGCAAGCTCCGTCAGCTGGCCGCTGCCATCCGCGAGCCAATCTCCGGCGGCAAAGGGCGGCTGTCCTGACAGGCGCCGGGAGGGATCGACCCGGCGCCTGTCGGGGTTAGCCTCAGGACTTGGGGGCGGCGCCGGCGATGCTCAGCGAGAGCTGGATCGTCTCCGCCACCTTGTCAGTGTTCTTGCCCGCTTGGATACTGAAATCGGCGCGGTTGATCGAGAAGTTCGCGCGCAGCACCAGCAGGTCACCCTTGATCTTCGGGTCGTTGACGCGGGCGCCGAGCTTGTCCGGCAGGTGGGTGAAGGACACGGGGACCTTGATGTCCTTGGTCACGCCCTTGACGGTGAGCTTCCCGGCGACGTCCGCGGTGACGACGTTACCCTGGGTCCGGACATTGGTCATCGAGACGGCCTCGAAGGTGATCGCGGGGTGATTTGCGACATCGAGCCAATTTCCACCTCGAAGGTGATCCGCCATCATCGGGTTTCCGACGGTTAGAGACTTGGTGTCGAGGATGATCTTCCCCTTCGTCGCGGCGGGTTGGGCGGGATCGAAGGTGACGGACCCCGTGATCCCGGTGCCAGTCCCGGTAATGGACTCGAGGGGAGCATCGAGGGTGAATTGGACGTTGTTCACCCCCTTGGGATCCTTGAAGTCGAAGGTAAGGGGGGCGGCCTGGACGGAGAGACCAAAGGCGGCGACGAGCAGCGAGGTGCGTACGATGAGGTGGGTATTCATGGGAGGAAAGGTTCAGGCGGCGGGCCGGCGCCGATCGGCGGCGAGCGAGAGCAGGGCGAGGGCGATCGCGGCGGCGGCGGTGCCGAGCGGAATCTCCACGCCGGCGACGAAGCCCGGGCGACGTTCCGGGTAATCGATGCCGGTGATCTCGTCGCGCTTGATCGTGACCAAGCTGGTCTGGGTGAAACCCAAGTGGGCGCCGGTCGCGAGCCAGACCCCGAATCCACCCAGCAGCAGCGCGAGCGCGGCGGCGCGCAGCGTGTTCGGGAGGGTCCAGGCGAAGGGCACCATTCGAGAGAACACAGGCAGGGCGGGGGCGCAATCACCGGCGGAAATTTCCCTGGAGGGCCGCTCTCCCGTTGAACTTTTCCCTCGCGCCCCCGTCTGACTCGCACACGGTCGTTTAATCCCATGTTTTTCGCGATGATCGAGGTCCTAAAGGGCGCCGGCGTGCTGATCTACCCCCTGGCGATCTGCTCCGCCGCCGCGGTGTTCATCGTGTGCGAGCGCGCCTACGCGCTGCGGCGGGCCGCGGTGATGCCCGCCGATCTGGTGGATGCCGTCGTCTCGGGCCGGCCGCTGGTGGGCGGGCGCCACACGGTCCTCGCCCGCATCGTGGAGTTTGCAGAGCAGCACCGGCACGACGAGGGAGCGGTGAAGGCCTTTGCCCGCCTAGAGTTGAACCGGATGGAGCGCGGCATTCCCTACCTGGATGTCATCTACGCGGCGGCCCCGCTCATCGGCCTCACGGGCACCGTCACGGGTCTGTTGCAGGTCTTCTCCCAGATCTCGCCCGACACCGGGCTGCCGGACCCGGTCGCCTTCACCAAGGGCGTGGCGCTGGCGCTCTCCGCGACGGTGATCGGCCTCACCATCGCCATCCCCTCCCTGGTCGGCAGCGGCTACCTCCAGCGGAAGATCGAGAACTACGCGGCGCAGCTCGACGTACTGCTGGAGCGGATCCTCCAGCGCGACCGTTCCCAATGAGCCTGCGCTCCTCCCGCCGGCGCGCGCGGCCCGAGATGAACCTCGTGGCGCTGATCGACGTGCTGGTGATGCTCATCTTCTTCGCGTTCGTGACGATGCAGTTTAAGTCGGCCTCCACCCTGAACATTACGCTGCCCAAGGTGGAGACCGCCGGAAAGAATGAGTTCCGCGGCAACGTCACCATCTCGATCGGTAAGGACGGCGCCCTCTCCCTGAACGGCAAGCCCGTCTCCGACGCTGAGCTGCCGGGTGTGCTGCAACAGGTGAAGAACGTCGACAAGGATATCCCAGTGCTCATCCGCTCCGATGAGAAAGCCACGCTCGATCGTCTTACCTTTGTCTGGGACGCCTGCCGCAAGGCGGGGCTCAACAAACATCACCTGCAGAGCAGATAAAAAGAGGCCGCACCGGCAAGGTGCGGCCTGGGGAGGAGAAGGCCGGATCAGGCGAGGGCGGCCGCGTAGTTCTTCTCGGCGACGTCCCAGTCGACCACGTTCCACCAGGCGGTGACGTAATCGGGGCGGCGGTTCTGGTAATGCAGGTAGTAGGCGTGCTCCCAGACATCGAGGCCGAGGACCGGCTTCCCCTCGATGCCGGCGACGGCCTTGCCCATCAGCGGGCTGTCCTGGTTGGCGGTGGACCCGATCGCCAGCTTCTTGTCTGCGCCGACGTAGAGCCAAGCCCAGCCAGAGCCGAACCGAGTGGCGGCGGCCTGCGCGAAGGCGGCCTTGAACTTGTCGAAGTCACCCCAGCCGGCGGTGATCGCCGCGGCGAGGGAGCCCTTAGGGGAACCGCCTTTGCCGGGTCCCATGCTGGCCCAGAAGAACGCGTGATTGCTGTGGCCGCCCGCGTTGTTGCGGACGCCCGGGCGGATCGCCTCGGGCACCTGCGCAAGGTTCGTGATCAGTGCGTTCACATCGAGGGCGGCCAGCGCCGGATGGTCCTTCAGCAGGTTGTTCGCGTTGGTAACGTAAGCGTTGTGGTGCTTGCCGTGATGGATCTCCATCGTCCGGGCATCGATGTGCGGCTCGAGCGCGGTGGCGGCGTAGGGAAGGGGGGACAGGGTGTAGGCCATAAGGAATGAAGTTGTTGCTTGAGCAGGTACAGATGCACTCCGCCGTCAGGGCGTCAACTGCCGGCTGCGGCGCCGGCGAACGGCTGAGCTCAACGGGCGCCGGCGAGCGCCTCGAGTTCCCGGTCGGACCACGGTCGCTCGCGCCCCGCGCCGGCGGCGCGGACCTCTTTTACCCGCAGGGGCGAGACGGCGCGCGCGTCGTTGCCGAACTCGCGGCGCGCATAGGTGAGGATGGCGGCGATCTGGGTGTCATCCAGCTGCCGCCAAGGCGGCATCACCAGTCCGCGGCCAGGGTTTTCCTTCCCGTGCAGGATGATATTCACAAGCACCTCTTCGGAACGTTGCAGCCACGGGGAGGCGACCAAGGCGGGTGCGAGTCCCACCAGCCCGCCGCCGGATTCCTGGTGGCAGGGAGCACAGGTCAGGTTGTAAGCGGTGCGCCCAGCTTCGTAAAGGAACGCGGTCTCATGGCCTGCTGCTCCCGGAGCAGCGCTCTCGTGGCGTTCGAGCAGACGCTTCAGGACGGGATCTGGATGAGCCCGCAGGGCCGCGAGGGTGGAGGAGCTGAGCACGCCCGGGGAAAAGGTTCCGGCGTTCATCCGCTCGAGCAGCAGCCGCGCCCAAGCCGGCTTCTCGGCCAGATGGCGAAGCGCCACGCTCTGCTGTTTCGGTCCAAGGGTGGAATAGGCGTCCAGCACGGCCGCGGCCGCGGCGTCCTGGTCGAAGCCCGCAACGGCGTTAAGCCGTTTAGCGCGTCGCGCCTCGTTGCGTTCCGTGCGGAGCTGTTCGGCGAGCACGGGCAGGGCGTCAGGCGTGGCGAGGGCGGAGACGAGATCGAGAAGGATCTGATGATCCGCCTCCGTCAGGCGCGGGTCCCGCAGCCGGGCGACTGCGCGGTTCTCCGCCTCCGCCGCCCCCAGCCGAGCCGCGAGGGCAGTCAGGAACACGTCGTCGGGTGACTTGGCCCAGGCGGCGAGGACGGCCTGCAGCAAGGCGGGGGGCGGTGCCGAGACGCGCGGACCCGCGAGCCCGCGAGCCATCCCCTGCGCGAGCAGCAAAGCCTCCTCCGGTCCGGGCGCGGCCTCGAGGAGGCGGGCGCAGAACTCCAGGTTGCGCCGCAGGTGCTCCGGCGCGCGATCGATGATCCACTCGGAATACACGCCTTGGCGCAGCGTGTAGTGGCGCCGGGGACCTTGGTCGGCCGCGAAGCGGCGACCCAGGCGCTCGGCCAGCTCGCGGCGGAACGTGGGCGATCGCCAACTGGCGGGATCGGCGACGAGGTTAAGCAGTTCCTCCCGGCCATCTTCGGCGTGACCTTCCAGCGCCCACCACAGTAGGAGCGGAAGGTGTTTGTCTCCGGCGTCCGCCTCGTGGCCTAACAGAGCGCGGACCACCGGCACGCCGTGCCCGGCGCTCAGGCGACGGGCGGAACTGGCGAGCTGACTGCGGACTTCCACGTCGGGCTCGATGGTGGCGCGTTCCACGAGGGCGCCGGCCGTGGCGGCCTCGCGAGCACCACGGTCCCCGAGCAGACGCACCGCCCAGCGGCGGACGTGCGGGTTCGGGTGAGCCAGCGCAGCGCGAAGATCGCGCTCGGCCAGCTCGTGGCGCAGGTTGAGAACCCAGAATGCCTCGAGCGCCGCCGGGGCGTTGGCTTCCACCAAGGCGCGCAGGCGCGGGCCAAGCTCCGCGGGCCGCCGCGCGAGCAGCCGACGCGCCTGTTCACGGTGCTCGCGGTTGGGGTGGCCGAGTCGGGCCAGGAGCGCCGAGTCATCAAGCCGCGTCAAATCCTCAGGTTTGGGCACCGGCGCTCCCTTGGGCACAAGGCGCACGATCCGGCCCGTCGCCTTGTCCCAGGTGTCTTTGGGGTTGAGGTGGCTCAGCCGCGGGTCGCTCCAGTCCGCCAGATAGATCGCGCCATCGGGTCCCTGTTCAATGTCCACCGGTCGGAAGGTACGGTCTTCGGTGGTGATCAGCGCCGCGCGGTCGATCGTGCGGAAGGTGGAGGTCTGGGGCAGGAGCTGGCTGGCCTGCACGCGGTTGGTGAGGGACATCCCGACGACGATCTGACCGTTCAGGTCCGGGAGCAGGCCCGCCTCGTAGACGATGAAGGTCTGGGGAAAGCGCTGTCCGTAGCCTTGGTGGGCCATATGCTCGAAGAATCCGAAGATGAACGGGTTCATCGCCGGCCCGTGCTTGGTCCAGCCTTTCACGTAAGTGGCTCCCTGGGCGTAGTGGAGGCCGCGGGTGGCCCCGTTGTTGGTGCCGGAGAAGGCGCGACCGTACTGGTCGAACTCGAGGCTGAAGGTGTTCCCGCCCCCCTCGGCGAACACCTCGAACACGCGCGATTCCGGGTGGTAGCGCCAGATGCCTTGGCCAAGCAGGCGGACACCCTGGATCTCGAGGTTGGTGGTGCTCCCGGTCGCGCCGTAGATCCAGCCATCCGGTCCCCAGTGCAGGCTGCTCGCGAGGGAATGGGTGTCCTCGAGGCCAAACCCGGCGAGGTGGACCTCGGGATCGCCGTCCGGCACGTCGTCGCGGTTCCGGTCCGGATAAAAGAGGAGGTAGGGCGACATCAGAATCCAGACGCCGTCATCGTCCGGCAGTACGCTGGTGGCGAGGTTCAGGCCATCGACAAAGGTCTTCACGCTTTCGAAGCGCCCGTCGCCGTCGCGGTCCTCGAGGATGCTGATCCGATCCGCGCCGCGGGTGTGACGGGGAGGGGGAGGCGGCACGCGGTCGAATTCGGCGCGGATGTACTGGTCGTAAGCCGTGACGGTCAGGCCCGCCGGGAACGGGTACTGCAGGTACTGGACGACCCACAGGCGGCCGCGGGCGTCGAAGCGCAGGTCAATCGGCTGACGTACGGCGGGCTCGCTGGCGACCAGTTCCGCGGCATAGCCCTCGGGCACCTGCATCCGGCGCACGCTCTCCTCCGGCGGCAATACTCGGGCCAGGCCAGCGAAGTCCTGCCCGCCCGGCTTGAAGTTGCGGACGAAATCCTCGAGCTCCGGGGTGAAGCGGGGTGGTTCCGCGGCCGGGGCCCCGGCGTGCGCGGAGGGCAGGAGCAGCAGAAGGGGGAGCAGGATCCGGGGCGGGAACATACGGGGAAGGTTCAGGCGAGGATGGGTTGGATCACGCGGCCGTGGACATCGGTCAGCCGGAAATCGCGACCCTGGAAACGGTAGGTGAGGCGGGTGTGGTCGAGGCCAAGCAGGTGCAGCAGGGTCGCGTTGAGGTCGTGCACGTGCACCGGATCGCGGGTCACCTGGTAGCAGAACTCATCGGTCTCGCCGTGGATGACGCCCGGCTTCACGCCGCCGCCGGCGAGCCAGAGGGTGAAGCAGCCGCCGTGGTGGTCCCGGCCGTAGTTGGCGGCCTCGAGGCGGCCCTGGCTGTAGGTGGTACGGCCAAATTCTCCGCCCCAGACGACCAGCGTGTCGTCGAGCAGGCCGCGCTCCTTCAGGTCGCGCACGAGTGCCGCCCCGGGCTGGTCCACGTCGCCCGCCTGAAGACGGAGGTCGCTGGGCAGATTGTAATGCTGGTCCCAGCCGCGGTGGTAGAGCTGGATGAAACGCACCCCGCGCTCGGCGAGGCGTCGGGCCAGCAGGCAGTTCGCGGCGAAGGTGCCGGGCACACGCGACTGCGGCCCGTAGGCCTCAAAGCTGCGCGCGGGCTCGTCGCGGAGGTCCAGCAGCCCGGGCACGGACGCCTGCATCCGGTACGCCATCTCGTACTGCGCGACCCGGGTCTCGATCTCGGGATCGAGCTGCTGCTCGGCCGAGCGCCGGTTCAGGGTGGCGAGGGTATCGAGTTGGTCGCGGCGGGCGGCGGCATCTAGCCCCGGTGGATTCGACAGGTAAAGGACCGGGTCGCCCGCGCTGCGGAAACCGACGCCCTGATGGTTGGACGGCAGGAATCCGGATCCCCAGAGGCGCGCGTACAGCGGGTCCGCGGGTCGCGCTGCGCTCCCGCGGGAGATCAGGACGACGAAGGCGGGCAGGTCCCGGTTCTCGCTGCCCAAACCATAGCTCGCCCACGAGCCGAAGCTGGGGCGCCCGGGCTGCTGGTGCCCTGTCTGTAGCAGGGTGACCGCGGGATCGTGGTTGATCGCCTCGGTGTGCATCGAGCGTATGAAGCAGAGCTGATCGACGATCCCCGCGGTGTGCGGCAGGAGCTCGCTCACCCAGGCGCCGCTGCCGCCGTGGCGCGCGAACCGGAAGAGCGACGCGGTGACCGGGAACGCCTTCTGGCCACTGGTCATCCCCGTGAGGCGCTGGGTGCCGCGCAGCGAGGCGGGCAGTTCCTCGCCGTGCCGGCGCCGCAAGTCCGGCTTGTGGTCGAAGAGGTCGAGCTGCGAGGGCCCGCCATGCATGAACAGGTAGATCACGCGCTTCGCCTTCGGGGCGAAGTGCGGCGCCACGGCCGGCCCGCCGAGCAATCCGGGCCGCAGGAGGGACGCGAGCGCAAGGGAACCGATGCCGGTCGCGCCGCGGCCGAGGAGCTGCCGGCGCGTGAGGGCGAGGTTGCCAGGCGGCAGATGGGGCAGGGGGAGGGCGGACATCGTTCAGCGGCGGGTCAGCGCCTCGTCAAGGTTGAGCACAGTCTGGGAGACGGCCGTCCACGCGGCCAGCTCCGCGGGATCGAGGGCTTGACCGGCGGGCGAGACGCCCACCCCGGTCAGGCGCTGGGCGGCGGCGGGATCTTCACGGTAACGGCGCTGCTGGCGCGCGAGGAGCTGCTGCAGCGTGGAAAGCTCCTCCCGATCGGGAGACCGGGCGACAACCAGGCGGAAGATCTCCGTGCAGCGGGCGGCGTCCGTCTGGCCCGGCAAGGCGAGCACGCGGGCGGCCAGCGCGCGGGCGGCCTCGACGTACCCCTCATCGTTGAGGAGGAGCAGGGCCTGCAGCGGCGTATTGGTGCGCGGGCGGGAAACGACGCAGGTCTCGCGGGTCGGGCCGTCGAGGATCTGCAAGGCCGGCGGCGGCGCTGTTCGCTTCCAGAAGGTGTAGAGCGAGCGTCGCCAGCGCCCCTCGCCCGGGTCGATCTCGTAGGTGAGTTCGCCGTTGTAGGAGACGGCCTCCCAGAGCCCGGGCGGTTGAAAAGGTTTCACCGGAGGCCCCCCCATCCGATCGACGAGCAGGCCCGATGCCGCGAGGGCCTGGTCGCGGATCATCTCCGCCGGCAGGCGGAAACTGGCAGCGCGGGCTAGCAACTGGTTCGCCGGGTCGCGCTGGCGCAGCGTCAGCGGAGTGATGGAGCTCTGGCGGTACGTCGCGCTAGTCACGAGCAGGCGCAGCAGCGCCTTCGTGTCCCAGCCCGAGTCGACGTAGCGGACGGCCAGCCAGTCGAGCAGTTCGGGATGGGTCGGCATCGCGCCTTGGGCGCCAAAGTCGTTGCGGGTCCCGACGAGGCCCTCGCCAAAGCACAGCGCCCAGAGCCGGTTCACGGCCACCCGGGCGGTAAGCGGATGATCTGGCCCCACCAGCCAGCGCGCGAGGCCAAGCCGGTTCGCCGGTGCGCCGTCCGGTAGGGGCGGCAGCACGGTGGGTACCCCGGGCTGCACCTCCTCGCCGGGGGCGTCGTACTGCCCGCGGAGGAGGATGCGCGTGGGCCGCGGTTGGGCGGACTCCTGCATCACCAGCGCCTTGGGCAACTGCGCGCGGAACTCCTCCTCGGCGGCGCGGGCCTTCGCGGCCGCCGCGTGGGTTGCCCGCAGTCCTGCGCCACCCTCGCGCTCGACAAAGCAGTCCGTGATCCATTCCCGGGACCGGGCATCCCGGTTCTCGGGTGCCGCGGCAAGGGGGCGCGCCAGGCGCTCGCCCCAGTACCAGGTCCGCACCTCGGCGGGCGAGAGCGTGCGGCCGAGCAGGCGGAACTGGTCCATCTGCCCGTAGTAGCCAAGTCCGCTATCACGGCGGCCGAGCCGCAGCGGCTGCTGGTTGACCGCCGGTCCGACGAGATTGTCACGCACCACCTGGAGCGGGGCTTCGCGGCCATCCGCGTATACGCGGAGGCCGGCTGCACGTCGGCTGGCGTCGTAGGTGATGGCTAGATGCGTCCAGTCGCCACGGCGCACGGAGTCCCGGGTTTGAACCTCCAAGGCGCTGGCGACCCAGCGATCCACCAGGTTGATCTGGATCTGCCCCTTGGCCCAGAGCACCTCCACGCCAGTTCGGTCGCCGTCGGGCTCAATCTTGGCGAGCAGACAGACGAGGGAGTTGGAGGGCCGCACCCAGAGGCTGAGCGTCCATGGCTGGTCCGCCGAGAGCGGGGTGTTTGCCGGGAATTCCACGTGCTGCGTCCCGTCGAAAACGGCGGCCTCCCCGACAAGCCCGCCTTCGTGGTTAAGGTAACCCTGCACGCTGGCGAATTCGGCACCCCAAACTGGCGTCGACCCCGAAGGCTCGAAGTCAAAACGGACGCGGGGCGGGTCGAGTGGCGCGCCCAGCTCGCGGGCGGCCGTTGGCGCCCACAGGGCGCGTGCGCTTTCCGTCGGGTCGAGCAGGTTCTGAAATGCACTCTCCGCGGTCGCGCGCGCGGCACGCAGCTCCGCCAAACGGGCCTTCTGCTCCGGAGTGGTCACATCGAGCACGGGCGGCGGATCGTCTGGGCTGACCAGGCCGCGGTCGACGCCGCGGTTGAAGTAGGCGAAGAGGCCGAAGTACTCCCGCTGCGAGATCGGGTCGTACTTGTGGTCGTGGCAGCGTGCGCAGCCGAGGGTGAGACCTAGCCAGACGGTTGCCGTGGTCTCCAGCCGGTCGGCGACGTACTCCACGCGGTACTCCTCGTCGATGAGGCCCGTCTCGCCACTGACCCCGTGGTTGCGGTTAAAGCCCGTGGCGATCCGCTGGGCCTGCGTTGGCGCGGGCAGGAGGTCGCCCGCGAGTTGTTCAACGGTGAACTGGTCGAAGGGGAGGTTCTGGTTGAAGGCATCTGCGACCCAATCCCGCCATGGCCAAGCTTGCCGTGCGTTGTCGCGGAAGAAGCCGTTGGTGTCGGCGTAACGGGCGGCGTCCAGCCAATCGACCGCCATCCGTTCGCCGAACGCGGGGGACGCGAGAAGGCGGTCCACCTCCCGCGCGTAGGCGGCCGGCGAGGGATCCGCGAGGAACCGCTCAAGATCGGCAGGTTTGGGCGGTAGCCCGGTTAGATCCAGACTGACCCGGCGCAGGAGCACGGCGGGATCCGCGACCGGCCCGGGGCTGAGGCCCTCGCGCTCAAGCCGGGCGAGCACGAACCGATCCAGATCATGCACGAACCAAGTGTGGTCGCGGGTCGGCGGGGGTGGCGTTTTCCGCGGCGGGACCAGCGACCAATGCGGCGCGTACCCGGCCCCCTCCGTGATCCAGCGGCGGATGAGGGCTTGCTCGGTGGGCGACAATGGCTGGCCGCCGTCCTCCGGCGGGGGCATCACCTCGTCGGCGTGGGGCGAAAGGATCCGCAGCATCAGTTCGCTCTCCTCCGGCCGCCCCGGGAGCAGGCGGACGATACCGTCGCGCGGGGCCAGCGCGTCCTCGCGGACATCCAGGCGGAACTTGCCGCGGCGCGCGGCTGAGTCCGGTCCGTGGCATTTGAAACAGCGATCGGACAGTAGCGGTCGGACGTCGCGGTTGTAATCGAGCGGTGCATCCGCTGCCGTGGCGGTCACCGCGGCCAGTAGCCAAAGAAACGCGGTGCAACGGCGCATCATGGGTGGCGGAAAGCGGGTGTGGCGGGATCCCGGTGCCGGAATTGCCAGGCGGCGAGACGGGCGCGGAGATCCTCGAGGCGGGCGGCGTGGGCCGGCTCGCCGGCGAGGTCGCGGAGCTCATCGGGATCCGCAGGCAGATGAAATAACTCCGTCCGGTCGAGCATGGGATACCAGATGAGCTTCCAGCCGTCCGTGGTGCGGATCATCCGCTGGGCGGAGGTGAAGTAGCCGAAAACGGCGTCGTGGATCTCCGTCCGCTCGCCGCGGATCACGGGCGCCAGGCTGCGGCCGTCGAGTCCGGAAGGGATGGGTAGGCCGAGCAGTTCACAGAGGGTCGGGTAAAGGTCGCGCAGGTAACACTGGGCGGCGAGGCGTCGGGCGGCGGGGATCTCCGGACCGGCGAGAACGAGGGGCACGTTTAAGGAGTGCTCGTACTGGTTCTGTTTCCCCATCAACCCGTGGCTGCCCAGCGCGAGCCCGTTGTCGCTCGAGAAAATCACCAGGGTACGCTCGCGGATCCCGGAGGCGGTAAGGGCCGCGAGCAGCTCCCCGACGTTGCGATCCACCTCCTCCACCCACCGGAAGTACAACTCACGCTCGGTGCGCACCGCATCGGGTGAGCGAGGAGCGGGCACGATGCGCTCGTCCCGGCCGGTGATGTTCCCGGTATCGAAGGCGGGGGCAGGACGAAAGTTGGCGGGCAATTCCGGCAAGGCGCCCTGTCGCGAGCCGGGCGGCTCAAGCAGCGGGTCGTGCGGTGCGGTGAGGTTGACCTGCAGGAAAAAAGGCTGGTCGCGCAGGCGCCCGATGGCTGCGGCAGCGCGCTCCGTGATGATTCGGTCGGTTTCCGGGGTTAGCCCCACCCCGAGCTCGGGTTGGGCGCGGCCCGTCGCATCCTTGAAGGTCCATCCCCGGTAGCCCGTCACGTCGCGGCCGGAGGGAGTGCGTTCGCCCGCGGCGGGCTGCCCCGCCGCGCCCCCGCCGCTGAACATCCCGGCCGTCTCGCGGAAGCCACGCTGCGCCGGCGTGCCGGCCACGTGCCATTTGCCGGCGTGGACCGTGTACCAGCCGGAGCGGGCGAGGAGGGCCGGGAGCAGTGGCGTGGCCGGGTCGAAGGCGACGGTACCGCCGGGGGCGCCCTGCCCGGGCCGGCCGAGCGCGAGTTGTCCGGAGAGCAGCTCGGAACGGCTGACGTGGCAGATCGGGTAGCTGCAGATCGCGCGGGAGAAGACGGTGCCGCCCCGGGCCAAGGCATCGAGATGCGGGGTGCGCGCCGCCCGACCACCAGCGAAACCGGGCGCGTCGGGCCGCAGGTCGTCGGCGAGAATCAAGAGAACCTTCGGGGCGGCCGGCGCGGCCGTCACCACGGCGAGCAGGGCCGCGAGAAGCTGCAGCCGTGGTCCCCGCATCACCAGCGGCCGTTCACGCCGAAGAACAACTGCGGCACCATCAGGTGGGTGACCTGTGGCCGCCCGTACCCGAACTGGCGCTCGCGGTCCGGGTTCGTCAGGACGTTCACGATGTCGAGGTACACGCTGTAGTTCCGATTGAGGTTGTAGAGGGTCTTGATGTCCACCGTAGGCCGAGCCGCGGCGTAGGTGGCGCGGGACTCGTTCGCGTTGAACCCGACGAGGTAGCGGCCGAGGTAGCTGTACTGCACCCGGAGGTTCAGCTGGCGGCGGATGTAGGAGACGCCGACATTCGCGATGAAGGGGTTGAAGCCGGCGACGCGCGGGTTGGGGGCCAGGGCGATGGCATTACCGGTGCCGTAGTTCCCCTCGGCCTGCATCCGCGTGAGGTTGGCGTAGGCGCCGAAACCGCTCATCCAACCGGGCAGGAAGGTGAACTGCTGGTTGTAGCCGATCTCGATGCCCTTCACCTTGGCGAAGCCGCCGTTGTACTGCGTGGTGAGGGCGTAGCCGGCGTACTCGCCGCCGAAACCGTTGTCGGTGCCTGAGGCGATCGTCGTCCCGCCGGCGGTGTAGATGAACTTTTTGATCTCCTTGAGGAAGATCCCGACGGTGAACATCCCCGCGGGCTCGAAATAGAGCTCGGTCGTGAGGTCAAAGTTGTCCGCCGTCTGCGGCAGCAGCCCCGGGTTGCTGGTGGAAACGGTCTGGTTCTCGTAATTAACGGTCGTCCGCGGGATCAGCTGGCCGACGTTCGGACGCCCGATGCTGGTCGAGTAACTGAGCCGGGTGAGGAGGTTCGGGGTGAACTGGTAGCGCAGGTGCACGCCCGGGAAGACGCTGCGGTAGTCGCCGGAGCGCGTCTGGCGCCGGCCGAACTCCTCGCGCGCGCGGCGGGTGATCTCCGTGTCGGTGAGCGGGGCGGTGCCCCAGGCGGTGCGGCGCGCGCGCTCCTCGGGGGTGATGACCTGCAGCGCGCCCTCCCCGTCGGTCTCGGTGAACTCGACGCGGACGCCACCCAGGATCGAGAACCGCCCGAGGCGCAGGTTGCCCATCAGGTAGGCGGCGCGGATCTGTTCCTCGAACTGCTGGTTGCCGGTGAGCTCGGTCTGCAGGTCGGTGGCGAGCTGGCGCCGGAAGTGGGTCGGGTTGGCGGCGATCGCCTTGTCGAGGTTGAACGCGCGGCCGTCGGCCTGGAAGGCGGGGAAGGGCACCGCGCCGTAGCGGCCGAGTTCGGTGTCGGGGAAGGGGCGGTTCGCGAGGCCGAACTGCGCGAGGTTGTCGTCGTTGCGCCCGGTCGCCGGATTCGGGCCCATCACCCCATCGGGACCGACGTAGACGGTATTGTAGGGCGTGTTGTCGAGGTTGCGGGTCTGGCGGCGCCAACGCACTCCCGTCTTGAGGTAGGCGGGGACCGGCGCGGTGAAGTTCCGCCGGTAGTTCACCGCGGCACCCTGGTAGGCATCCCAGCCGACCATCCGGGCGCTGGAGTAGAGGTTGTCGGTGTAGCTCTCCAGCTTCGTCCAGTCCGCGCCCTCCGTTTGCGTCACATCCGGGAAGAGCCGGTTGTTGCGCCGCAGGGTGAAGCCGACGTTCCGGGCCGTGTAGGTGAAGGTGTTGTTTCCGGGGTAGTCGGCCTTGGACTGGGATGCGTACACGTCGTACTCAAGGTTCCAGCCGGGGTGGCGGTGGACGCCTCCGAGGTTGAGGGAATTGGTCGCGCCGAGCTTGTAGTTCGCCAGTGAGGCGATCGCGACCGTGCTTGCCGCGACACCCCGGACGCGCGTCTCGTCGTCGGTGTAGCCCGGGATGATGCCTCCCGTGCCGGTAAGGGCGCCGGTGGCGTCGCGGGTGGCGATCGCCTGGTTCGTCTGCCAGGTGACCTGGCTGTTGCTGGTGTGCTCGGTGTGCTTGGCGTACTGCCAGTTGGCGAAGAGCCGCGCCTGGTCCGTCAGCTTGTAGTCCAGCTTCACGCCTGCGCCCGAGCGGGTCCGGATATTGTTAAAGTCCTGGATCTGGTACTGGTAGGTGTAGGCGGGGCCGGTGACGTCGTTGGGCAGCTGCTGGTGCGCCTGGCTGGAGACGTCGATGATCGAGCCGTGGGGCCGGTAGGCGAGGTTCACCGAGACGCCGATGCGTCCGCCGAACACCTCGGAGTAGGAGAGCGAGGCGCCGGTGCGCGGCCGGTCGCGCGGATCGCGGGCGCGCCAGATCGCGCCGATCGCGCCGCGGATGCGCCGTTCCGGCGAGCTGTCGAAGGCGCTCTTGGTGACCAGGTTCACGGCCCCGCCGATCGAGTCGCCGTCCATATCCGGGGTCGGCGACTTGGTGACCTCGATGCGCTCGATCGAGTCGGCGCTGACGGTCTGGAACTGAAACTCGCGGGTGGAGCCGGCCGAACCGGCGTCGGCAAGCCGGTTCCCATCCTGGGTGATGGTGCTGAGGTTCTGGCTGAGGCCGCGGATGCGGAGGTAGCGGTTGTCGCCGCCGACCGACTCGCCCTCGATCCCGGGCAGGCGGGCGGCGAGGTCGGCCGGGTTGCCCGCGAGGGCGCCGAAGGCGTCGGCGGACACGACGTTCTTCACCCCGTCGGAAAGGCGTTGGAGCGTGATGGCCTTGGCGTTGCCCTCGCGCTCACTGCCCACCACGAAGCGACTCATCCGGTAGATCTCCGCGGTGAGGCCGACGTCGCGCCGGACGGTGCCCGCGGCGCCGAGCGTCGCGGCGGCCTCGGCGGGCGACAGGCCCGTGTAGGTCACGAGGACCACCGCCTCGCCGGCGGGCAGGCCCTCGAAGCGGTACGCGCCAAGGTTGTCGGTGGTGGTCTCGAGGGTGGAGCCCTTGAGCTGCACGCGCGCGCCCTCGAGGACGGCGCCGGTGGCGGAGTTAGTTACGGTGCCCGTGAGGGTGGCCTGCGCGGAAGCCGTTTGCGCGGCGGCGGCGAGGGCGAGCGACAGGGCAATGAGGAGGCGCGGCGCGGCGATCATAGCAATGGGAGGGCGTCCGCGGAAGGGGGGCCGGCGTGACGCGCCGAAGGGCGCATGTTCGCGCGGCGGGGGCAAGCGCATTCCCGCCGCCGGGGGCGTTCAGACCAAAATGCTGGCGACGCAGGCGGAGAGGTAGCAGGCCACCGTGCCGCCGATCATCGCGCGCACGCCGAGCTGGGCGAGGTTCGTGCGCTGCTCGGGCGCGAGGGCGCCGATCCCCCCGATCTGGATCCCGATCGAGACGATGTTGGCGAAGCCGCACATCGCGTAGGTGAGGATGATGGCGGCGCGGGGATCAGGGAAGGCGCCGGATGCCTTCAGGGCACCGAGCTGCTGGAAGGCGATGAACTCGTTGAGGACCGTGCGCGTGCCGAGAAGCGCCCCCGATTGGAGGAGTTGGCCGTGGTCGATCCCGATCAGCCAGGCCACCGGGGCGTAGAGCACGCCGAAGAGGAACTCGAGGGAAAGGCCGGGGAAGGCGCCGCCCGTGACGCTGCTGACCCACGCGTTGAGCCCCGGGTAGGAGAAGCGGGTCTCGCCGAGGAGGAGGGTTCCCGGGGTGCCGATCCAGCCGAGGATCGCGTTGACCATCGTCACGAGGGCAGTGAACGCGATGAGCATCGCGCCCACGTTGGCGGCCAGCTTGAGGCCCTCCGTGGTCCCGAGGCAGACCGCGTCGACCGCGTTGCAGCCCAGCTTCTCCTTGGAGATCGCCAGCTTTTGATCCACCGGCTGCGTCTGCGGCACGAGCATCTTCGCGATCATCAGTCCCGCGGGGGCGTTGATGACGGAGGCGGTGATGAGGTGGGTCGCGAAGAGCATCTGCTGCTTCGGGTCATCCCCGCCGAGGAAGGCGATGTACGCCATCATCACGGCGCCGGCGATGGTTGCCATCCCGCCGACCATGATGGTCAGCAGTTCGGAACGCGTCATCCCGGCGAGGTAGGGTTTCACCAAGAACGGGGCCTCGGTCTGGCCGAGAAAGATGTTGGCCGAGGCGCTGAGGGTCTCGGCCCCCGAGAGCCGCAGCGTCTTCGACATCACCCAGGCGAAGCCGTAGACGACGCGCTGCAGGATGCCAAGGTAGTAGAGCAGCGAGGAGAGGGCGGAGAAGAAGATGATCGAGGGCAGGATCATCACCGCGAAAACAACCCCGTGGCGCGACTTGTCCGCGAGGGAGCCGAAGAGCAGGGACACGCCCGCGTTGGTGAACGCGAGCAGGTCGATGAAGCGCCCCCCGATCCATTCGATGGCCGCCCGGGCCGGGCTGAAGTACAGCACGAGCGCCGCG
>SYDD01000099.1 GCA_005786775.1 Opitutaceae bacterium | reverse complement strand
TGGTTCTGGGCCGACTTCTCGAGGTGGATCGCCGACCAGTGGATGTTCGTGCGGTCCATCCCCGACGCGCCTCCGACCGCGGGCGGGGCGGGCACGGTGACCCCCGAGCCGCCGGAGACGCCGAGGTAGACGGACTCGTAGGCGTTGAGCCGGAGCACGATGCGGTCGTCGAGGAACCGCAGCGAGAGGCCGTACTCGCGCGTGGTGCCGTCGTCGAGCTGGGCCTCTTGGCCGTAGGGGTTCTTGCGGGTGAAGTCGGCGACGAAGGCGGAGGACGAGGCCGTGTAGTGGAGGCTGAGGAAGCCCTGGCGGCCGAAGGGGTGGACGACGAAGCCCCGCAGGCGCGAGGTCACCTCGTAGCGGGAGGCGGCCTCGAGTGAGTCCTGCTCGCCGCCGCGCGCCAGCATCACGTCCCACGGCTCGAAGCCGGCGTTGCCGACGGCCTTGCCGGTGCTGGCGAACGTGAGCACGCCGCCGCGGTTAACGGGTTCCTCGAAGGCGCGGGTGTCGGCGTTGTAGCGGCGCGGGGGGCGCGTGCCGGTGCCGCCCTGCCCGACCCAGGGCGCGAAGCCCGCGCGGGAGAAGCGCTCGCCGAGCGTGACGTTGAGACGGCCGTCGAGGAGGCTGCCCTGCCACGCGTACTGGCCGGCGTCCTCGGTCTTCCTGCCGTTGGAGGTGGCGACCTGCGCGCCGTAGGGGCTGCTCAGTCCGGTGTTTACCACCACGTCGCGGCCCTGCGCGTCGCGGCCGACGACGACTGTCTCCGGACCCCAGAGCTGGAAGGGGGCGCGGACCGAGCGGTTGCCGCCGGAGGGGCTGGCGGGCGAATCGAGGTAGAAGCGGGCGCGGAGGCGCCGGCTGTTGCGGATGGTGTCGTTGGCGGCGGTGGTGCCGGCGGGGTAGGACAGCCCCTCGAAGACGTTGTCGGAGACGATCCGCGGGCTGTTGGTGTTCTGCTGCACGCGCATGTTCTCGGCGCCAGTGTACATCACCGCGAACTGGTGGGAGCCGAGGTGGCGGGTCCAGCCGGTGCGGCGGCGGAGGTCGAGGCCGTAGGCGACCTGCAGCCGGCGCTCGTCGCGGTGGTTCCGCCAGGCGCTGCCGGTGATGTCGTCCTCGACGAAGGTGCGCCCGAGGTTGGGGTTGGGCGTGGCGCCGTCGGGCAGGAAGCGGTTCAGGTCGACGCGGAGGTCGGCGTTGTTGCCGGAGATGAAGCTAAGGGAGCGCGTGTCGAAGACCTCGCGGTTGAGGCCGCCCTCGATGTGGAGGTCACGGAGCGGGCTGAATTCGAAGAGCGCGCCGCGGATGTCGCCGCGCCACCAGCGCTGGAGCGCGTTGCCGAGCACGCTCGACTCGAGCGGGTAGACGGCGGGGCTGGTGATGCTCGGGTCCTGGGTGCCGTCGAGCGGCCGGCGCGAGGTGGCGGTGTTGGTCCAGTTGCGGATCGCGCCCGGCGTGCCGTCGGCCCCGTAGCCGAGCGTGACCGCGACGTTGTTGAGGCGCTCGGCGGCGGTGGCGAGGTCCGCGCCCCCGGCGGCGAGCGCGGTGTTGAACTGGGCGGCGGTGCTGGCCGCGGTGAGGCCCGCGTTGTTAAACGTGGGGCGGGTGGGCAGGCTGAGCCACGGCGTGACGCGGTCGCCGGTGAGTGTGTTGGCGGCGTTGCGCTGGCGGGAGTCGTACTGCTCGTACCAGCCGCGCACCGAGAGGCGGGAGAGGGGCTGGACGAGGATCGAGGCGTAATGGCGCCGGGTGCGCGCCCCGACCCCATCGCGGTGGTCGCGCTCATCGGCGTCGAGCCCGGCGACGCGGATGCCGACGAGGCCGCGTACGAGGGGCTGGTTCAGGTTGAGGGAGAAGCGGCGGCCGCGGTTGGAATCGACGCGCGCGACGGCGCCGCCCGAGAAGCGGCGGAGGTCGGGCCGGTCGAAGGCGACGTCGTTGGTGCCGCCGGCGAAGCCGGCGCCGAAGAGGATGGCGTTGGAGCCGGAGACGAGGGTGAAGCGCCGGCCCGTGTTGTAGGTGTCGAGCGGGACGTTGGTCTCGAAGAAGTCGTGGGTGTTGTTGGAGCGGCTGAGCCCGCGGGTGCGGCTGCCGTAGGCGGAGGAGAAGACGCTGTTGGTGTTCGGGTCCGTGCCGGGGGAGAAGTTCTCGTCGCTGGTCTCGATGTTGAGCGAGTAGCGGAGCGACTCGTCGAGGGTGAGCGCGCCGATGTCCTCGAGGAACTCGGACGTCATCACGTCGATCTGCGAAGCCACGTCGCGCAGCTCGCTCTTCAGGCGGGTGCCGCCGAGGGTGCTGGTGGCGGCGTACCCGGTGTCGGTGCCGGCATCGACGGTGAACGGGTTGAGGACGACGGTCCCGCCGGCCGGCGCGGGGGTGGCGGGCGGCGGCGTGGGGGCCGTCTGGGCAGCAAGGGGCGCGGCGGCGAGCAGGAACAAGGCGGCCAGCAAGCGGGAGGGGTCGGGGGGCATCGGTGGGGGGCCGAGCATCGGCGCGGGTGGGGTGGCGCCGGCGCGGGGCGGGAAAAGTCACGGCGGGCGGCCGGCCTGGGTCAAGGCGCGGGCGGAGGAGGGAGGCGTTTTCGGGCGTGGCAAGCCGGCAGGACCATTTTACGACGCTCCTTAAAACGGTCTGGACTATTTTACGACGAGCACGAGTTTAGTCCAAGTGGACCACCGGCCCCGAATCTATGACGCCCTCCTCGCGGAGCACCTCGCGGCGCACCGTCAGATGGCGTGGGTGAGCGGGCCCCGGCAGGTCGGCAAGACGACCGTCTGCCGGTCCCGGGGAACGCATTACCTGAACTGGGACAACGCCGACGACCGCCGGGTGATCCTGCGCGGCCCGGCGGCCGTGGCGGAGGCGGCGGGACTCGCCGTCCTAGGGGCCGGGCGACCGACGATCGTTTTCGATGAACTGCACAAGTACTCGCGGTGGAGGGACTTCCTGAAGGGGTTCTTCGACGTGCACGGTGCCCGCGCGGGAGTGGTGGTGACGGGCAGTTCCCGCCTCGAGGTCTTCCGGCGCGGGGGTGACAGCCTGATGGGCCGCTATTTCCTGTTCCGGATGCACCCATGGAGTGTCGCGGAGTGCCTCCACCCCGCGCCGGCGGCGGCGCCGATCCGCCCGCCGGGCCGGATCGACGCGGAATCGTGGACGGCGCTCTGGGAGCACGGCGGCTTCCCGGAGCCGTTTCTGCGGCGCGAATCCCGGTTCACGCGCCGGTGGCGTGCCTCGCGGCAGGAGCAGCTGTTCCAGCACGACGTCCGGGAAGTGGCGCAATTGCAGGAGCTGGCCACCCTGGAGACCTTCGCCACGCTGCTGGCCGAGCGTTCGGGGCAGCAGCTCGTCCACGCCAACCTCGCCCGGGAGGTCGGCGTCTCGGTGGACACCGCCCGGCGCTGGGTCGATCTGCTCGGCCGGCTCCACCACGGCTTCCTTGTTCGCCCGTGGTTCGCGAACGTCGCGAAGTCCCTCCGGAAGGAGCCGAAGTGGTACCTGCGCGACTGGGGTGCCGTCGAGGATCCCGGCGCGCGCGCGGAGACGATGGTCGCGTGCCACCTGCTCAAGGCGGTCGAGGGCTGGAGCGACCTCGGCTGGGGCCGGTTCGAGCTGCGCTACCTGCGGGACAAGCTCAAGCGGGAGGTGGACTTCCTGGTGGTGCGGGATCGGAAGCCGTGGTTCTTGGTGGAGGTCAAGCTGGCGGAGCGCGCGTTGTCGCCCGCGCTCGGCCACTTCCAGGCGATGACCAAGGCGCCGCACGCCTTCCAGGCCGTGTTCGATCTGGAACCGGTCGAGGCCGACTGTTTCGCGGAAAGCGCGCCAATGGTGGTTCCGGCCCGTACGCTGCTTAGCCAGCTGCTGTGACCGTGGCGGCGCCGGACCTGTTCCTGCACACGGACTATTGCGTGGCGGGGGTTCCGGACTTCCTCGACCGGCCGCTCGTGCACGAGGACCACGGCTGCCGGATCACCGTTGAGGCGATCCAGGAGTTGCCACCGCCGGGCGTGCCTTTCCACGGCGAGTTGGTCGCGTTCGGACCGAACGCCGCGACGGGCCGGATGGTGTTCGTGGAGCTGGAGGTGTGGTCGGATCGCCTGGGGCGGTTCCGCGTCCCGGTGGTGTACGCGTTCGTGGAGAATGCGGCCTTCTGCGCGCGGTGCCTGCTCCGGGGTGGCGCGCGGGTCAGCCACGTGGTGCAGGTGCGGTACGGGCACGGGCTGGGGGGTGGGCGGACGGGGCCGGAGTGGGTGCGCCGCCAGCTGCCCCGGCTGGGCGCGGAGGTGTTCGTGACCGATGCCGCCGAGGAAAACGACAGCGCCGATGAGAAGGTGTACGCGCGGTTTCCGGCCCTGATCGCGGATCCGGTGGAGTCCGCGGCGTGGCCGGTGCTGCGGCAGTTGCCGCAGTCCTCCTGGGACGGTTACGGCGCCGTGCGGTGGCGGCGGGTGCCCCCGGGGGTCGGGCCCGCGATCAGGGCGCCGCGGCGCGCCACGCGGCCCGGATGAAGTCGCCGCGGGTGGCGCGGCCGTCGGCGGAGGGCAGCGCAACGGTGATGCCGGCGGCGCGGGCGATTGGTTCCCAGCGGGCCGCGAGGGCGGCGTCGAGCGGGGCCGAGAGCTTGGCCTCGTGGTTCAGCCAGCCCTCGCTGTGCTGGCCCTCGATCTGCCGGCCCAGCCGTGAACCCTTGGGCGCCGGGGCCAGCCCGTGCAGGCCCCCGGCGGTGCCCCACCACTGCACCGCGGCGAAGTCGGGGGCCTCCGGCGGCACGTCACCCACGTAGATCGTCGCCGACGCGTCCGCGTGCAGGCGGCGCTGCAGCTCCGGCACCCGCACCCCGCGCGCGTCTGGGGTCCCCGCCTGGGCGAGCGCGAGGTGCGCGGCGTGGCCGGCGGCCTGGCCGAGGGAGCTCCAGATCGGCTCCAGCCGCAGGGCGCAGAAACCGATGTGCGTCGCGCTGGCCGGTACCGGTGCAAGGAGGTTGCGGACGTCCTTGGCCACGATCGTGCCATACGGAATCTGGTACGGCGCGTAGGTCACACCGAGGCCCTCGCCGAAGCGCCGGCCCCCGAAGCGCGACCCCTCGTGGCGGACGCCGTGGCTGCTGTGGCCGTAGTCGCCGATCGCGATGGCGTCGCGGTGCAGCACCGCCCGGGCGTCGCCCTCGGCGGGCCGGGTGTCGTGCTGGGTGAAGATCCGCAGTCCAAGCAGCCGGCGCGCCTCGCGCACGTAGAGCTGCGGCGGGATGCCGCCGGTCTCGGTGAACTCGTCCTTGCACCAGCCCCACTGGCTCGCCTCGGCGCGGAACTCCGCCGGTAACGAGGAATCCTGCTGCGCGAAGTAGATGATCCCCGCGTTCCACCGCAGGTGCTCGGCATAGATCGCCCGCCGCGTGGCCGCGTCGCCCTCCGGCCAGAGCAGCTGCTCCCCGGGAAGCGACAGGCGGACGTGGCCGCGGGAGACGTCGTTGATGTCGCGCTTGCCGTTCGGCAGCACGGGGATCTGCGCCTTCACGAGGTTGTCGGTGTCGCGGTAGCCGCCGAACGCGCGCTTGATCTTCCCCTCGGCCACCAGCCGCGCGATCCCGAGGAAGTCCTCCCGCCGGTAACCGGGGGGCGCGGTGACGGGGACGCGGTTCGCGGGGTCGTTGGTCATCACGAACCGGAAGTTGTAGCCCTGGAGATCGCTGCTCCCGTCGGCGGGCGCGGCGGATTCACCGTATTCCTCCCGGCCCTCGACCCCGATCCGGTACGGGGTCCGGGCCGCGGCGATCAGGTCGCCCTCGTAGGAACCGTCGATGAAGACGCGACCCTCGACCGTGTGCTCGGCGCCCGCCGCGTCGCGGAAGCGGGCGGCGCGCACCGCGCGGTCCCCGGCCGGGCCGCGCGTCAGGGCGTCGACGAGCGTCCACTCGGTGCGCACGGTGATCCGCGGGTGTTCGGCCAGCATCGTCTGGAAGACGACCAGACTCACCTTGGGTTCGGCGTGGGTCCCGCGGAACGAGTCGCGCACCTGGGGGGAATTCGGGCCGTACACGCGCGTGTAGTGCTCCAGCGTGCGGCGGTTAAACTCGCGGAACGCGCCCGTGAGCGCCTCGAAGGCGCGGAAGTCCGGGTGTTGGAGCCCGTTGGTGGCCATCCCGCCGATCCGGATGGTCGGCTCGGCGAGGAGGACCGAGCGTCCGCCCTTGGCCGCGGCGATGGCGGCCGCGATGCCACCGGGGGTGGCGCCGTAGACGACCACGTCGACCGGCTCGGCGGCGGCGAGCGGGAGCGCGAGGGCGAGGAGCAGGAGGGGTAGACGGCGGCGCGAGGGCATCGGTTCAGGCGGGTTTGATCTCGGACCACGGAATCTCGTGGGGCAGCCGGCCCCGGTGCAATGAGACGGCGGACGCGAGTCCGGCCGCCTCGCCCATCGGCACGGCGTTCCCGGTCACCCGGTAGCTCGAGTGCGCGATGAAGTCGCCGCTGATACAGCGGCCCGCCATCATTAGGCCGTCGACGTCGGCGGCGATCAGCGCGCCGAGCGGGATGTCGTAGGGTTTGGCGCCGGCGGCGCGACGCCGGCGGACCTCCTCCGCGACCTCGTCGGTCCCGTCGAACATCACGCCTGGGCGGACGTTGTGGACGTCGAAGCCGAAGTTCACCCGGCACACGGCGTCGGCGTGTTTCCGGCCCGCGCTGATGTCGGCGGCGGTCACCGTCGCGCGGCCGCGGATGCGCCGTCCCTCGCGCACGCCGATCTGCTCGGCGGTGGCGACGACGGCCACATCCCGCCAAGGCCCGCCGATCCGGCGCAGGTCGCGCACGATGTCGTGGATCTCGCGGCGGGCGCGGAGCGTGGCGGCGGTGATCGCGGCCGCGTCGTAGGCGGGCACGCCGTACTCGTGGTTGGTCATCAGCGAGAAGATGCCCGGGTGCAGCAGCCGGAGCGTCGGGCCGCTGTAGGAGGGCCGGATCCCGGCGTCGTGCATCAGGCGGAGCAGGTTCGGCTTCGCCTTCTCCCCCGCGACTTCGCGGATGTAATCCGGGACGGCCGCCGGATCCAGGCCCGTCAGGAGGGCCATCAGCGACATCGGCTGGCACTCGCACTGGGCGTTGATGCCAACGTCGAACCGGCAACCCGCGTGCGCGGCAAGATCGCCGTCGCCCGAACAGTCGATGAACCGTTCCGCGACCCACGCCTGGCGGCCGGACTTCGATTCCGTGAACACCGCAGTCAGCCGGTTCCGCGGATCGACGACGGCGCCGGTGAGCCGCGTGTGCAGCTGTACTGCGACGCCCGCCGTGACGCACAGCTCCTCCAGCACGAGCTTCATCAGCTCGGGATCATAGATTTCCCCCTTCGTCTTCCGCGCGACGTCGCTGCCGCGCTGGGCCATCAGCGTCAGGATCTCGCGCATCAGGCCCTCCTTGCGCCCGCCGTCGATGATCTTGGTGAGCATTCCCGCGGTCCAGACCCCCCCAAGGCAACCGGCGGACTCGAGGAGCCGGACGGAGGCGCCCGCGCGGGCGGCGGCGAGCGCGGCCCCGATGCCGGCCGGACCGGCGCCCACGACGAGAACGTCGGAGCGGCCGGCAACCGGGATGTCGCGCGCGGCCTCGCGCAGCCGGTCCGGCCGGGTGGCCTCGGCGGCGGTGCGGAGGACCTCACCCCGGGCGAACGCGGGGAAAGGGGTGTCCGTCCCGGCGGGGGCGGCGCGGCCGGGCACGGCGAGCGCGACGGGGCCGGCGATGGCACCAGTGGCGGCGGCGCGGAGAAAGTGGCGGCGGGTTGGCATCGGGACGGACGGGTTAAAGGGTGGCTGGCTCAGAAGCTGCCCTTGAGGCCGAGGGTGAGGCCGACGCCGAAGGCGCCGACCAGGTAGTTGCGGGCGAAGTCGGGGGTCTGCGGGCCCGAGCGAAGCGTGACCGTGCGGGCGTTGAGGACGTTTTGGGCGGCGGCGTAAAGCTGGAGCCAGGAGCGGTGGTGGTACTCGAGGTTGAGGTCGAGCGTGACGCGGCGATCGTCCCACTCGAAGGCGCCGGCGCCGAGCTGGGGCTGGGCGCCGAGGCGCCGCTGGCCGCGGTAGTTCCACTTCGCCATGAAGCTCACCGGGCGGCGCGTGTAGCTGAAGCCCCAGTTGAGGCTCTCCGGCGTGAACGCGTTGAACGCGGCCTCGCTGGGGCCCTCCAGGACGAGCTTCGTGCCGTTGGCGAACACGCTGAACGGGCGGCCCCACGCGCCCAGTGCCGCGAGCGACTGGCGGAGGTTGAACTCGGCGCCGTAGACCCGCGCGTTGCCGCCGTTGAGCGTCGTGCTCACGCGCCAGCCCACGTAGCGCGGGTCGAGCCCCAGCAGCTCCGTGTCGGCCGCTGACGCGATCCGCACCGTGTTCACGAAGAAGTCGCGGATCTCCTTGTGGAAGTAACCCACCCCGAGGATCCCGCCCGAGGGGGTGTAGTACTCGAGCGAGAGGTCGTAGTTATCGGCGGTCCACGGGCGGAGGCCGGTGTTGGTGACCGTGATGTTGCCCTGGACCACGGCGGGATCGCCGAGCTGGTCGCCGTCGAGGTCCGCCTCGTCGACGGTGGCGGTGGGGATGATGCTGTTGAGGTTCGGGCGCCCGTAGGTGCGGGCGTAGGCGGCACGGGCTACGAGCTGCTCGGTGGCGGTGTAGCTGAGATGGAGGCTGGGATAGTAGCCGTCGTAGCCGCGGTCGGCGCGGAAGCCGCGCTCGGTGTGGGTGAGGCGCAGCTGCTCCATCGAGTTCACCGCCCCGGCCTCGGGCCGGCGGATCCGCTGCCCGGCGGCGTTGCGGGCGAAGCTGCCGTCGGCGTTCCGCGTCCAGACTGCGGCGGGGTTCACCAGCGCCCCGAGCCCGGAGGTCTCCGTGCGTTCGTAGCGGACGCCGGTCAGCACGCGCAGGCGGGAGCGCAGGAGGCTGAACTCGAGCTGTCCGTAGGCGGACGAGACCGTCTCCTCGAACCGCTGGGAGTTCGTGATGCGGAAGGTCTCCTCCGTGACGAGCTGGGCGGGCGTCTTGGTGAACAGGCCCGGGTTGGCGAGGTACGCGCGGTAGGCGAGGAGCGGCGAGACGTGGGGCAGGTTGCGGAAGCCGAAGTAGTGGTACTGGTCCTTGTAGACTGGCGAGACGAACGGGGCGGGCGAGCGGTCCCCGTTGAGGCCGTTGTACGTCCAGTTCTCGTTGCGCCGGCGGAGGTCGCGGGTCTGCGCGCGCCGCTGGGCGCCGGCCTCGATGGAGACCGGGAACCCGAACCACGGCAGCCGCCGGCCGACGTCGGCGGACGCGGAACGGAAGTCCTCGCGCGTGCGTCGCGGGGTCGAGTTCACCGCGCCCAGCTGGTAGTTGGCGATGTCGTACAGGTCCACCTCACGGTTGGCGTTGTCGAGGATGCGGAGGCTCTCGGGCCGGACTCCGTTAATCTGGCGGAACTCCAGGCGGGCGGGATTGCGGAGGCCGATGGCCATCTGGCGGAAGTGGCCCTTGGACTGGTCGCGGTAGCCACCCTCGGCCCGGGACTGGTCGGCGGCGAGGTTCACCTTCCAGACGCCGTTGTCGTAGCGGTAGCGGGCGTTGGCGGCCTCGGCGCCGGTGATGATGTGGGTGGAGGTGGCGCCGCCGAGCGTCACCGTGCCGCGGCCGGTCGCGCCCACGGTGAAGTCGGGGCCGTAGCTGAGGGGCACGCCGCCCGGCACGGACGGCGTGGCGGCGGTGCCGGCACCCGCGGTGAACTCGGTGGCGATGCGGGTCGACTGGAAGCCGCTCACCTGGCCGCCGACGGAGAGGATCCCGTGGGTCGTGATGCGCCAGTCGGCCTTCAGGCCGAGGGACTGGCGCACGAGCGTGCGTGGGGAGTCGAGGAGTCGGTAGGTCTGCAGGAACGGCTGGGCGGGCGTGGCGCCGGTGCCCGCGGCGCTGGTGTTGTACGTGCGGTACGAGTAGTGGAGCTTGGCGTAGCGCTCGGTGGCGGCGCCGGTGAGCACGAGCCCGAAGCGCGGGCCGAGCGGCAGCGTGAGGTCGAAGTTGCCGCCCGCGCGGAGCTTGCGCACCCGCTCGTCGGTGGTGTGCGGCGTGCGCCGGAGGTCGAAGTTCTCGCTGTTGGCGGCCAGGTTGAGGTTGTAGCGGAACTGCACGCTCTTCCGCTCGAACGCGCTCTTGCTGACCATATTGACGGAGCCCGAGAGCGAGTCCGCTCGGTGCGCCGGCGTGGGCACCTTCGCCACCTCGATGCGCGCCACATTGTTGATCGAGGCCTGATTGAAGGAGAACGCGCGCGAGTCGCCCATCGCGTTCGACGTGTTGGCCATTTGGGCCCCGTCGTTGGAAACCGCCACCATATGGGGCGCGAACCCCCGGATCGACACCGTCGCTACCGTGGTCCCGTCCTCGTAGTCGTACTCCGGCGTGACGCCCGGCACGTACTTCAGGAACTCGCCGATGTTGCCGTCCATCACGTCGCCCAGGGAGTCGGCCGCGACCACGTTCTTGATGTTGGGCGCGAACCGCTGCTCGTTGATCGCGATCGCCTGCCCGTCGGTCTCGCGTCCCGTCGACACGGTGAAGGCGTCGAGCCGGATGACGTCCCCGGCGCCCGGCGCGGCGGTCCGGCGCAGGTCGAAGTCGCGGGTCACGGTCCGCCCGGCGGGCGCGGCCACCGCGGCCGTCTGGGCCTCGAGCCCGGTGTAAAAGACCTCCAGCGTGACGTCGCCGGCCGGAACGCGCGGCAGACGGTAGGTGCCAGTCTGGTCGGTGAAGGCCACGAGGTCGGTCCCGCGGACGCTGATCCGGGCGTTGTTGAGGTACTGCCCGGTGGTGGTGTTGAGGACGCGGCCGGTGAGCGCGGCGGTCTCGGCGGCGGCGCCCGGGGCGGCGGGGGCGAGGACAAGGGCGAGCCAGGTGCCGAGGCGGGCGAGGGCGGGGCGGGGGTTCATCGGGGGGGAAGGCGGGGCGGCCTCAGCGGCCGGCGTGGGCGGGGGGCGTCGGACGACGCTCCAGACCCCGCTCGGGGTATCCACGACCAGCAGGAGCGGCGTGGACGCGAGCAGCCGTTCGACGGCGCGGCGCGGGGGGAATTCGCCGCGGAGGGCGGGCGTGGTCACGCCCTCCGCCACGGTCGCCCCAAACACGATCTCCATCCCAGCCTGCTGCGCCGTGAGCTTGAGGCTGAGGCGGGCGGGACCGGCGGGGACGTCGAAGGACCGGGGTGCCTCCCCGGCGGGCCCCGCGGTTTCCGGCGCGAGCTTTGCCCCGGCGAGCGCGAGGGGCCAGAGCAAGACGGCCAGCCAGCCGCGGGGGCGGCGGCGCCAGGCCGGGCGGACAGGGTAAGGGGAGCATCGGGACGGCACGGACCACCGGGGAAGACGGATGGGCGCGCCGTTCACGCTAAGGGAATTTTCGGCCGGGCCGTCGCGCCTCAGCGGGTGGTCCGCAGGGTGATGACGCCCGGTTCCGACCGCTCCGCCCGCACGCCGAGCGTCGCCTCCAAGAGGCGCACGAAGCCCTCGAGATTGTCGGACCGGATGGTGGCCACGATGGGCAGGGCGCGGAGGGGGTCGTCCGCCACCACCAGCTGGACCGCGTTGCGTTGGTTGAACGCGTGGACGACCTCGACGAGCGGCGTGCCGTCGAACTCCAGCATCCGGGGCGCCCAATCCTGCAGGCGGGCCACTTCCGCGGGTGACGCGGGCAACACCGGGGGCCGCGTAAGGCTGGGGCCCGGCGCGAGGACGGTCCGCTGCCCGGCGCCCAGTTCAACGAGCGGGGCGGGCGGTTCGGCCCCGGCGTTTCCGGGGGCGGGTCGGGGTGGGGACAGGCGGACCCGGCCCTCGGTGACGAGCACCTCGACTTGTTCCCCGGCCAGACGGACGTGAAAGGCCGTGCCCACCGCGCGCACGTCGACCCCTGCCGCCCGCACCACGAAGGGTCGGCGGGGATCCTTCGTCACGGCGAACTGGGCCTCGCCGTGGGCGAGCAGCACCCGGCGCTCGTCGGGGGAGAACTGCACCACGGCGTGCGCGCCGCGGTTCAGTTCCAGCACGGAGCCGTCGGGCAAAATCTCCCGCCGGTAGGCGGTTGCCTCGAGGGCCAAGGGTCCGGTGCTCGCGGGGGCCGGCGCATCGCCCAGGAGCACGATCAGAGCCACGGCCGCAGCTGCCGCCAATGCCGCGGACGGCAGGAGCCAGAGTGGTCGCCGCGAGGGCCGGCGCGCGAGCAGGTCCGGGTTCGGCGTGGCGCTGTGGGCCGGCCGCCAGCGGTCGAGCGCGTTGAATCGTTGCCAGAGCTGGCGGTGCCGGTCCAGCGCCTCGCGGTGTTCCGGGCGGGCGGCGAGCCATTGGAGGAACTCGTCCTGCTCGGCTGGCGTGAGGCCGCGGTCCTGCCGCACCAGCCAGCCCGCCGCGGTCTCCTCGAGGACGGGGTCGCGCGGCTCCCGGGGCGTGTCGGGTCCGGGGATCACGGCCACCGGCCCTCCCGTTCCCGCCGGTACCGTTCCAGAAACGCCGTACACTTCCGCACCCCGATGGTCAGCTGGGCCGACACCGTGTGCTCCGAGATCCCGAGTTGCCGCGCGATCTCGGCCTGCGGCAGACCGTAGACCTTGCGCAGGGTGAAAATCTGCCGGCAGCGGTCGGGCAAGGACTGGATGGCTTCGGTCAAGAGTTCGAGTTCCTGGCGGTGGGCGACGGTCTCGGGCGGACCGCCGTCCTCGGTGAAGACGGCCAACTCGTCGTCCTCCGCTAAAGGTTCCAGCGGCAAGGCGTCGCGATGCCGGCAATGGTCGCGCGCGAGGTTGCGCACGATCGTGAAGAGGAGGGCCTTGGGCGAGGCGATGGCCTGGCGTTCCCGCGCCCGCAGCAGCCGGATGAAGGCCTCCTGCACGACGTCGTCGACGTCGCTCTCGCTCGTCAGCCGGCCCCGGAGCCAGCCGCGGACGAGCGGCTCGTGCGGCTGGACGTGCTCGCGGAACCAGCGGGCGCTCTCGGGATCGCTCGGGGGCATCGGGATCGGGGCGGCGGGGAGCGTCGCGAGTTCAGCCGGCCAGACAAGGCCAAAGCCCCGCTGGCACTGGGCCGCACCTCAGCCCACGCCGGCCAGCGCGAGGTACTGCGCGGCGTAGCGGCGGCCGATCTCCTCCTGCGCCGCGGTGTCGAAGTGCACCGCGTCCCCAAGGTGCGTCCGCAGGTCGCGCGCGTCGACGCACGCGGTGCCCGCCCGCTTTTGCGGGAGGGAGAGCAGCAGGCGGTTCATCTCCGCGACGCGGCGGCCCTCGGCGTCGGGCCGCAGCTCGCCGATGGTGCAGGCGAGGAACGGCAGGCCGGGCGCGCCGAGGTCCGCGCGGAGGTCGTCCACCAGCCGCAGCAGGCGCTCCTCGTGGCCGGCAAAGCGCGCGTCGGTGGCGTCGGCCTCGCCCTGCAGCCACAGGGCGCCCCGCAGGCGGGGGAGGACGGCGCCCGGCGCCGCGAGGGCGAGGCGCGCCCGGCGGATCGCCTGGTCGTACAGCCGCGCGCCGCGTTGCCAG
>SYDD01000098.1 GCA_005786775.1 Opitutaceae bacterium | reverse complement strand
CGTGAGGCGCTGGCCCGGCGCCACCGCCACGCTCGCGCGGGCCGCGTCGAGGCCCACGTAAGTGACCACGACCTCGTGCGTCCCCGCCGGCAGCGCCGGGAGCGTGAAGAGCCCGGTCGCGTCGGTGAGCGCGACCAGCCCAAGCGCGGGCACCGCGACCCGGGCGCCCTCCAGGAGGTTGCCGGAAGCCGCGTTGCTCACGGTGCCGGTCAGCTCACCGGTGCCGGGCGCGGCGGCACGGACCACGATTGGGGCGAGGGCGAGCGTGAGCAGCGCGAGGCCGGCACGCACGAGGACGGGAACGCGCAGGAAACGGGTCAGGAAAGTGGTCATGGCGAAAGCGGGAGGGGAAAAAGGACGCGGCCGGGGTCAGGGACCCCGGCCGCGGGCGCAAGGCGGGCTAACGGTCAGAAGCGGCCGTTCACCCCGGCGGTGACGGTGACGAAGTTGATGATCTGGCGGCGCATCCGATCCTTGTAGCCGATATAGAAGACCTGCGGCTCGTTGAACGCGTTGGCGACGTCGAGGGTGAAGCCGAGCGAGGGCCGGGCCTGGTAGCCGAAGCCGAGGTTCACGGTCTTCGCGGACAAGCGGTACTGGTTCAGCCCCGGGTTGGTGGCGTTGAAGGCCGTGATGTGCTCGCCCGTGAAGTTGTAGAGCACGCGGGCGTTCACCTTGCCGTAGCGCCACGTCAGCGTGGCATTGGCGGCGTGGGGAATGAAGCCGGCGACCTCACTCCGGGTCAGGTAGCGGTTGCCCGTGTACAGGCCGTGGGTGTCGATCCAGGTGTAGTTGAGGGAGGCGGCCAGCCCCTTCAGCGCGCCGGGCAGGAACGTGAACTGCTGCGAGTAGGCGAACTCCCAGCCCTGCGCGACCGCGGTGCCGCCGTTGAGCGACGTGCGCTCCGTCCAGCCCTCGTACTCGCCATCGTAGCCGTTGTTCAGTCCGCCGGTGATGGTGCGGACGTCCTGGTTCGCGATGATGAAGTCGCGGATCTCCTTGTGGAACCAGCCGACCGTCAGGCTGCCGACCGGCTCGAAGTAATACTCGAGGGTCGCGTCCCAATTGTTCGAGGTCTGCGGCTTGAGCCCGGGGTTGTTCACCGTGAGGCGGCGGTTGTTCTCATCGATCGACTCGCCCGGCAGAAGGTTGCCGAGGGCGGGACGACCGTAGCTGGTCGACCAGCTCAGGCGCGCCTTCAGGTTCGGGGTGATGTCGTGGAAGGCATGGAGGCTGGGGAAGCGCTTTCGGTAGCTGCCCTCGATGTCGCGCCGGGTGTTGGCGTAGTCGCGGTCCGCCGCGCCGGCCGGATCGGCCAGCTGCTCGGCCGCGGTGCTCGGGCGACGGGCCCGCACCCAGCCCCAGCTGGAGGTGTCGGTGCGCTCGAACCGCACGCCGCCGAGGTAGCCGGTCCGCCCCAGCCAGCCGGAGCGGCCGAAGCGACCCTGCGCCATCAGGTAGTAGGCGGAGACGGACTCGCTGACGCCGTTGGTGCCGGTGTACTTCTGCTGGTAGTGATAGTAAAGGTCCTCCTGCCAGAGCGCAGGGTTGGTCGGGCGCCCATCGGTCGTGAGCATATGCGACTGCCAGATCGGAATGGCGCGGCCGGTCTTCACCCGGTCGTAGCTGACATAGTTCGTGTCCACCGGCAGCGGGCCGGTGCCGACGTAGCCCCAGCGGTGCCGGTCCTTGCCCCACTGCTCCATATCGAGGCTGCGCCAAGACCAGCCGAACTTGAGGAAGTTCGGCGCGGACCACGGGAGCTGATGGCGGACGTCGAGGCGCGCCTGGTACAGCACCTGGTCCGACTCGTTGCGCTGCTGGGTCAGGCCGTCGTTGACGGAGTTGTTGGCGATCCCCGGCGTGGTGGAGCGGGGGCGGTAGTTCGCCGGGTTGGTGAAGTCGGGACCGCCGTTCTGGATGAACTTCGGGTGCAGTTCCGACTGCGTGCGGTCGAGGATCCAGCCCGCGCCGTTGAGGCGCATGTTGAGCTGGCCGCCCTTGCCCTGGCCGTTGTTCAGCGTGGTCTGCGCGGCGTTCGCGCCGTACTCGATGAGCCAGTTCTTGTAGTTATGCTCCGCGCTGAAGTCGGCGCGGTGCATCCGGACGTAGTAGTTGAGCGGTCCGTCCATCTGGACGTCGATGTTCGAGCCGTTGGCCGAGGTGCCCGTCACGGGCCGCACGGTCGTGATCTTGGTGGTGAAGCCGCCCGGATCGAGGGCGGTCGCCGCGCCGGGGACCTGCGTATTGCTGCCGGTGCTAGCGATGACGCGCACGCGGCGCCGGTGCCGCTCGAAATTGTCGTTCTCCACCAAGCCGAGGGTGAACTTGGTCGTGGGCGACCAGCGGTAGTCCGCTTTGAAGTTCACACTCATCTGCTTGCGGTTGTTCGTGTTGTCCCACGTCTGGTAGTTCCAGACCGGGGCGGGCCCGTTCAGGATATTGGTGTAGTCGTAGATCGTCTCGAAACCGCCGACCGCGTTCTCGCTGTAGAAGAGGTTCAGCGAGACGCCCAGGTTCCGGGTGTCACCGAAGACGTCGAGGACCTCCTGGTGGGTGACATTGAGGATGGGGTGCGCGCGGTGCTGGGAGCGGAGCGGGGTCTGCTCGAGGAAGGGAGGCGCGTAGCGAGTGCTGAAATTGAAGGTCGTGCGGCGGCGCTCCTTCATCGAGAAGGTGGAGCGCGTCTTGAAGTTGATGGTGCCGCCGAGGGAGTCCGCGCCCTTGTCGGGCGTGTGGCCTTTGATGAGCTCTAGGGCCTCGAACATCGCGCCGGTGATGCTCTGCAGCTCGAAGCTGCGGTTGGTGCCGAGGGTCGTCATCGAGGCGCCGTCGACGGTCACGTTGTTGAGGGCGGGATCCATCCCGCGCATATTGAACCGGTAGGCGAGGCCCTCATCAGTGGGGCTGCCCGCGACGCCGGGGAGGCGCATCACGACCTCGCCCGCGCTCATATTCGGCAGGTAGCCGAAGGAATCCATCGAGATGATATCCTTCACGTTGCTCGCGTTCTTCTTCTCCGTGATCATCGCCGCGTTGCCCTCGCGCTCACCGGTGACCTTGAAGGCCTCCAGCTTGTAGATGCCCGTGGTCATCTCAAAGTTCCGGACCACGCTCGCGCCTGCGCCGACCGACACCGCGACCCGGACGGGGTCGAGACCGATGTAGGTCGCCAGCAGCTCGTGGTCGCCGGCCGGCACCCCGGCCAGGACATACCGGCCGGAATTGTCGGACAGGGCGACGAGGCCGAGCCGGGCGATCTCGATGCGCGCGCCCTCTAGGTTGTTGCCGGTGGCGGTGTTGCTCACCGTACCGGTGAGGGTGCCGGTCTGCGCCCCGAGGACGGGGACAAGCAGGACGGCCAAGAACAGGGCGCTGAGCGCGCGCAGCGGCGCTCCGGAACGCGGACGGGGGGGCAGCATGACGGGATTGGGGTTGGGTTAGGATGCACCCGACGGGAGGCGGGCGTCCCGCACCGGCGGGACATCCCCAAAACGCCCGGCGTCCCCGTCGGCGGCAAGCGCGAAATCCGCGGCCCGGCCAACGGGATGACTCAGCAACCCACCGCCGCGGCGACGCCCGCCCCGCAGGCGTGGCGCGCCTCGGCCTCGGACCAGCCGAGATAACGCCGCACGTTCGCCACCGAGCGGTCCGGCGTTAGCGAGGAACCCGCGAAGTTCGGCTTGCCCGGCTCGCGCACCACGCCGTCCACCCCCGACTCCACCTCGATCGCGCCCACGGTGTAGCGGCCCGGCGGCGCGCCGGCCGCGGCCACGCAGTCCGTGGTGAAGAGCACGCGGTCCCGCGGCTTGGCGCGGACGAAGTTCCGAAGGGTCGCCGGCGGCAGGTGGATGCCATCCGGGATGAAGACCGCCGTGAGCTCGTCCCGCGCGAGGAGGCGCTGGATGATGTTGTCGTGGCGGTGCAGCTGTTGCGGCACGCCGTTGCCGACGTGGGTGCAGAGGGTGAGGCCCGCGGCGGTCGCGGCATCGAGCGCGCGGTCGTCGGCGTTCGAGTGTCCCACTGCCACGCGGACGCCGTGGGCGACCACGTGGCGGATGAATTCGGGCGACTCAGGCCACTCCGGCGCAAGGGTGATGAGGCGGATCCGCCCCCCCGCGGCGCGCCAAAGCTGATCGAACTCCGCGCGGTCGGGCGCCTTCATCTTCCGCGGGTCGTGGGCGCCGTGATAGCCGGGCTCCGGCAGGAGGTAGGGACCTTCCAGATGGTAGCCGGCGATCGTGGTCCGCACGAGCGGATCCGCGGCCACGAGCGCCTCGACTGCCGTGAGCTGGCGCGCCAGGGCCTCGACGGTTTCCGTGATCAGCGTGAGGAGGATGCGCGGCGTGCCGTGGGCGTGGAGCGCCCGCGCGGCGCGCGCGAGGTCAGCCGCGGCCAGCGGGCGTTGGAAGTCCACGCCGGCGAAGCCGTTCACCTGCAGGTCAAAGAGTCCGCCGTCGGGAGGGTTCATGGCCGGAGAAAGTGCTCGAGGAAACGGAAGGCCTGCGCGTTCGACTCCGCGGTCGGGGAGTGCGCGGGCCGATTGGTCATCGCGACGCGGTCCACGTGGCCGAGCAGGCGGTTGACCGCGACCGCGTGGTTGAGCGCCTCCCAACGCGCCGGGGGATCCTCCGATCCGCCGGAGACGAGGAACGGCCGCGGCGCCATCAGCGCGTGCAGCTCGTGGAGATCGCGGCCCTCCGCGCGCAGTTCCCGGTAGGCGCCCGTGCGCGGGTTGGCATCGGTCACCAGGCCGCGCGCCCGGGTGCGGCCCTCGTCGCGGCCCAGGTACCACGGCTCCCAGTAGTTCACGGCCCCGCGCGCCTCGTCGAACACGACGCCCCCGTCCGACCACACGGCGCAGGCGAAACGCTCGTCGAGGCACGACGCGAACAGCGCCCACTTGCCACCGTAGGAATGGCCCAGCACACCGATGCGCGCGGGATCGACCTCGGGGCGCTGGGCGAGCGCGGTGAGGCAGTTGCTCGCTAGGTAAGCGTGGTAGCTCAGCGGCTGGCAGCGCGCGCCGCGCAGGTCTGGCCGGTAGGCGTCGTCACCGGGCGTGCCGATCGCCAAGGTCACAAAGCCGCGGCGGGCCAGCTGCAGGGCGAAATCGCGGTGCGCGGGCACCCCGTCCTTGAACAGTCGCGCCGCCTGCCCCGCGAGGGGCCGGGGCCCGGCGTAGGCCACGCTGACCTCCGGCGCGTAGAAGGGCACGAGCACCGCCGGGCGGGGCCCCGCGAACCTCACCGGCGGGAACAACACAAAGCCAGTCTGCATCACGCCGGGGGCGACCTCGAGCTCCACACGGTGCTGCGTCACGCCATCGCGGTCCTGCTGTTCCGAGAGCTCGACGCGCGGCCGCGCGACTCGCTCCGGCCACGGGCCCATCACGCGGTGCCAGTGGTCGAGAATCTCGCGCCGCCGCGCGGGCCAGTCCGCGGCCGAGGCGGCCAGGCTCCCGTCGTCGCGGAGCAGCGGCGAACGGTACGCCCCCAGCCGGCCCGCGTGCTCCGGCGGCGGGGCGAAGAACGGACGCAACTCGGCCGGCACCGCCAGGTCCGCCGCGGCCAGAATGCCGGGCAGGGCGAGCGCGAGGAAGGCAAGGCGGCGGGGCACAGTGGGGAGGCTGGAACTACGCGCGGCAGCCACGGACCGGTCAAGGGAGCAATGCCCGACCGGGTTCAGCCGGCGTTGGTCCGGAGCACCGCCCGCACGGGGGAGCCGTCGGCACCCCTCAGGCGCAGTGGCAGCGCGATCAGCTCGTACACGCCGGGCGCCACGCCGCGCAGGTCGAGACTCTCCAGGATCAGCAGTCCCGCGGCATCCATTCGGTGGTGCCGGGGGAGGTCCTTCGAGGTGAGCTCGTCCACCGAGGGCACGTCGAGCCCGACCAGGGTCACGCCGCGCGCCGCCAGCCACGCGGGCAAACCGGCGTCGAGCAGCGGCCACACCGAGGGAAAACGTTCCGGGTCGCCCCACGCGTCGGTCCGGAAGAGCAGGCGCGGCGCCGCGGCGAGGTCCGCGCGACTCAGGCTCGCCAGCAAGGCGCCCGTGAGCGCATCGCGGCCGCGGGCGTCGACCACCCGCGCCGGGCCGATGAAGCGTCGCAGGTCGAGCGCCTCGATGGTCGCGCCGCGATCGTTATAATGGAAGGGTGCGTCGGCGTGGGTGCCGTTGTGAACGCTCAGCGTGAGCTGCCCGACGTTGCAGGAGGCACCAGCGGCGATCCGCGCATTCAGTTGGAACGCCGTGGGGCAATCCCCGGGCCAATGTGGGGCGCCGGGATGGAGGGGTCGGGAAATGTCGATGAGCATCGGAGGATCAGGGCACGAGCGCGGGCGCGGCGGGAAAACGGAGGTGGGCGCCGGTCTCGAGAATGCG
>SYDD01000097.1 GCA_005786775.1 Opitutaceae bacterium | reverse complement strand
TGGTTGCATGCGGGACCCGCAGACTGCGCGGACCACGGTCATACGCCGGCGCCCGCCGATCACGACGCGGACCAGGGTTGCGCCGTCGTGCTGATGGTGTCCGGCGTCGAACTTCCGCTGGAACCCCTCTTTTCCCCTCCTCCCCGTCTGATCGCCGGGAGCGACCTGCGAGTCACGGCCGCCGCGCCGGACCTGCGCCACCCGCGCTACCTCCGCCAGCCGGAGCGCGGTCCCCCCGGAGTGAGCTGAAGTCGGTGTCCCCGCGCCCACCCGGAGTATTCCCGGTGGGCGCCACGCTTGGACGGTGCCCACCGTCCCGCGACGGCTAATCTACCGCCGCGTCCATTCCGCTCCTCCCGTCATGAATCTTCTTCGTCTATCCTCCATTCCGTCCTTTAAGCTCGCCCTCGCGGGCGTCGCCGCCCTCCACGCGGCGGCCCCGGGCGCACCGTCCGCCGCCACCGCAGCCCATACCCACGATCCAGTCGCCCTCGACCAGTTCGTGACCTCCGCCACCCCGTTTCCCCGCAACCAGGTTGACCTCGCCCAGTCGACCAGCGTCCTGAGCGGACGCCCGCTGCTCCTACGCCAGCAGGCGACGCTCGGCGAAACCCTCGCTCAGGAGACGGGGATCCACGCCTCTTCGTACGGCCCGGGTGCCAGCCGGCCGGTGATCCGCGGGCTCGACGGCGAGCGCATCCTGATCCTCGAGAACGGTACGGCGCTGCTCGATGCGTCCAGCGTGAGCCCCGACCACGCGGTCAGCGTGGAGCCGTTCCTCGTCGAACGCATCGAGGCGGTGCGCGGCCCGGCCTCGCTCCTCTACGGGAGCACCGCGGTCGGGGGCGTGGTCAACGTAATCAGCCACCGTATCGAAACCGAGCTCCGGGACGAGCGGGTGCGCGGCGGCGCAGAGGCGCGCTACGACACGGCCGCGCGCGGCTTGGCCCGCGGCGGCGTCCTCGACCTCAAGCTACTCGGCGGCAAGGACCACGCCCTCGTGCTGCACCTCGACGGCTTCCGTCGCGACGGCAAGGACGTCCGTATACCCGGCTACGCCGAGTCCGCGGCCGTGCGCCGCGAGGAGGCGGACGAGGCCCGCCGGGAGGGAAAGCCGGCGCCCAACTTCGCCCGGCACCGCCTCCCAAACAGCGCGCTTACGAGCGAGGGAAGTGCGGCGGGGATCTCGCTGGTCGGCCGCCAGGGCTTCGCTGGCTTTAGCCACACCCGCTTTAACACCGAGTACGGGGTGCCCGGCCACGCGCACGAGAGTGAGGAGGAGGAAGGCGTCCGGATCCGCCTGCGCCAGCGGCGCAACGACGTGCAAGCCGAATGGCGCGGCGTTCCGACGGCCACCGTGCAGGGCTTCCGCTTCCGCCTAGGGCACGCCGATTACAAACACGATGAGCTGGAGCCGGACGGCGGCGTCGGCACCCGCTTCACCAACCGTGGCCACGACGCACGGGCTGAGGTGCTCCACGGCGGCGCGCCCGGCTGGAGCGGCGCGGTTGGGCTGCAGTCCACCCGCAGCGCCTTCACCGCCAAGGGCGAGGAGGCGTTCCTGCCCTCGTCGACCACCCGCGGCGCCGCCCTCTTCGCCTTCGAGGAGGTCGCGCGCGGCCCCCTCACCTGGCAGTTCGGCGCCCGCCTAGAAGAGAACCGCCTCGCCGCGGCCGGCCACCGCGCCCGGCGCGACCGCGAGCTGAGCGGCTCCGCGGGGTTCGTTTGGAAACTGGATACCGCCTGGTCGCTGGTGGCCTCGCTCTCCCGCACCGGCCGCGCGGCCAACACCCAGGAGCGCTACGCCGAAGGCCCGCACGCGGGCACCCAGGCTTACGAGCTCGGCGATCCAGGGCTCGACTCGGAGGTCTCCACCGGAATGGAAGTCAGCCTGCGCCGCCGCACGGGGGCGGTGACCGGGGCGGTGACCGTATTCGCGAACCGTTTCCGCGGCTACATCTTCGAACGCCCAACGGGCGAGGTGGCAGTGGAGCACGACGGCGAGTGGGAGCTGGTCGACGCCGACGACCCCGAGGCGAAGGAGCACGGAGGTCTGCCCGTGTACCAGTTTATCCAGCGAAACGCCCGCTTCCAAGGCGTGGAGGCGGAGGTGCTGTGGCACCTGCACGACGCGCGGGACAGCCAGTTTGACCTGCGTTTCAGCGCCGACCTCGTCCGGGCGAAAGCGGACGGCCAGCACCTGCCGCGCATCCCCGCAGCGCGCGTGGCCGTCGGCGCCCTGTGGGCGACGGAACGCTGGAGCCTCGGCGCAGAGGTGCAGCGCACCTTCACCCAGGAACGCACCGCCCCCGGCGAGTCCAAGACGCCCGGTTACGGGCGCCTCGGGGCGCACGTCTCGCGCGTGCTCACCACGGGACGCGTCCGCACGGAGGCGTTCCTGCGCGGCTCGAACCTGACCGACACCGAGGCGCGGCCACACCCGTCCTTCCTCAAGGAACTGGCGCCGCTACCCGGCCGGGCGCTGACCGCCGGTGTCCGTCTCGCGTTCTGAGCGGACTTCGCGAACTCCCGCGCCGGTCGATCCAGGCCGGCGCGGCGAGGGCGCCTAATCGAGGCCGAACACCGCGCGGGCGTAGTTCTCCGCGTTGAACGGCTGGAGATCCTCGGGCTGCTCGCCGAGGCCGAGGAAGTAGATCGGGATCCTTAGCTGCCGGTAGATTCCGACTAGGGCCCCGCCGCGGCTGGTGCCGTCGAGCTTGGTGACGATCAGCCCGGTGAGCCCGAAGGTCTGGTGAAACACGCGCGCCTGCTCGAGGGAGTTGCTGCCGAGGGAACCGTCCACCACGAGCCAGCGGTGCTGCGGCGCAGCGGGGTCGTGCTTCTGCAGCACGCGCCGGATCTTCGCCAGCTCTTCCATCAGGTTACCCTTGGTGTGGAGGCGGCCGGCCGTGTCGACGATGAGGAAGTCCCGGCCACGGGCGGCAGCCGCCTGCCACGCATCAAAGGCCACAGCCGCGGAGTCGGACCCGGTGTGGCTCGCTACGATGTCCAGCTCGAGGCGCGTAGCCCAAGCGCGCAGCTGCTCCACGGCCGCGGCGCGGAACGTATCGCAAGCCGCGAGCAGAACCGAGCGCCCGTCCTGCCGCAGGCGCCACGCAAGCTTGGCGGCGGAGGTGGTCTTGCCCGAACCATTGACCCCGATGAGAGCGATCGTGACCGGGCGGCCGGGAGTGGCGGCGGCAGAGCTATCCCAGCTGCCCTCGCTGCCCTCGAGTACCCGGCAGAGGACGGCGGCGCCGATCTCGGCAGCCTGGCGTCCCTGCAACTCCGGGTCGCGAGCGTAGGCACGCTTGATCTCGGCCAGGATCTCCCCGGTGGTCTCGACGCCGAAGTCCGCGGTGTAGAGGGCCTCTTCCAGCTGCTCAAGGGAGGCGGCGTCAATCTTGCGCCCGCCGAAGAGCCCACGGGTCTTTTGGGTGATCGCGGCGACGGTCTTCGCGAGGCCGTCCTTGAACTTCCGGAAGAGTCCCAGCATCGGAGCCTACTCCGCCTTGCGCGCGTCCCGACCGAGCTGGTCCTTCAACCGGTCGAGGATGCCGTTGATGAAGCGCTTAGAGTCCGCGTTGGAAAACTGCTTGGAGAGGTCGATCGCCTCGTTGATGGAGACGACGGGCGGGATGTCGCGCCGATGAATCATCTCGAACATCGCCAGTCGGAGGATCGCGAGGTCGATCTTAGCGATGCGCTCGAAATCCCAGTTTTGAGCCAGGCCTTTGATGCGCGCGTCGATGTCAGCCTGCTGGGCAATCACGCCCTGGATCAGCTCCTCGCCGTAGGCGTAGTGCGCGCGCGGCTCGGGGCAACCCTCGAAGAACACCTGCAGGTCATCCTGCAGGTTCCGCGGAGGGTTGAGGCTCCAAGCATAAAGGAACTGGAGGGCGGCGACGCGGCCATCGCGACGCTGGGCGAAGATGGCCTTGCTCATCGGGCAAGTTGCCGGCGCAGGGCCGCCATCGTTAGGGCGGCGGCGGCAAATTCCGCCCCGCGGTTGATCCGGCCGACGCACCGCGCCCGCCCCTGCGCGAGGGTGTCCACCACCATCACCCCGTTGATCACGGGGATGCGAGTGGTCAGGGAGACTTGCTGGAGGGCGTGCGAGACGCTCTCCCCCACGAGCTCGTGGTGGTTGGTCTCCCCGGCGATCAGCAGGCCGAGGCCGATCACACAGTCAAACCGCCCGCTCGTGGCGAGGGCCTGCGCCGCCCATGGGACTTCATGGGAACCCGGCACCCGCACCACCTGAAGGCGGTCGGGCCGCACGCCCGCGGCGCGCAGGCCATCCTCCACCCGCGCCAGCAGGGCATCGACCAGGGTGGCGTTAAAGCAGGCGGCGACGATCCCAACCCGGAAACGGGCGCCGGCGCGCGTCGGTGCGACCGGGGCGTCGAGGCTCATCGGGAGAGCCCCTCGCAGGAGGGGCGGCAGAGGTGGGCGGCGCGGGTCGGAAACATCACGGACCGGCAAGCGTGCGGCACGGCGCGCCCGGCCGGCAACCTGATTCTTACCCCGGTGCGGCGCCTCAGCCCCCGTCCGCCCGGAAATCCGCCGTGTAGGTCTCGCGCGGCTGCTCCGCGCCCGCCGCGAACAGCAGCACCGTGACGCGGAACCCGTGGGGCGGCCGGACGGTCCGCGCCGACTGCAGCGCCTTGCCGTCCGCCGATAGCTCCAAGAGATGCGACTCCGGGCCGGTCTTCCGCCCGGCCGGGGTGAAGCGGACCACGGCCCGCGGCGCGTCCGGGGCGAGCGGCCGGCGTTCCGGCGAGAAGAAGCGCAACTCGAAGCCCGCCCCCGCGAGCCGCAATGCCAGAAACCCCTTCTCGCCCCGCGGGATCAGCACGCCCTCGATCCTCGCCTCGGGCCGTTCTGGCTCGGCACTTGCCAGCAGCCCGGCCAGCAGCAGGAACAGGGTGAAACCGCGGGCCATCATCCCCTGAGCGTGCTTCCTCGGTTCCCGCCGCGCAAGGCCGCTCCCGGGGTTCGCGTTGACCCCAGCCGCCGCCCGCGCCTCTCTGCAGGCAATGAACGAGACTCAGGAACTCTTTGCCCGCAATGTCGCCTGGTCGGAACGCATCCGCCAGAAGACACCGGATTTCTTCCTCCAGTTGGCCCGGCAACAGTCTCCGGCCTACCTCTGGATTGGCTGCGCCGACAGCCGCGTGCCCGCCAACGAGATTGTTGGCCTACTCCCGGGCGAGCTGTTCGTACACCGTAACATCGCCAACGTGGTCGTCCACACGGACCTCAACTGCCTCTCGGTAATGCAGTTCGCGGTCGATGTGCTCAAGGTGCGACACATCATCGTCTGCGGGCACTACGGCTGCAGCGGGGTGAAGGCGGCGCTCACCCGCGACCGGATCGGTCTGGCCGACAACTGGCTCCAGCACGTTCAGGACGTCCGCCAGAAGCACGAGACCAAGCTCGCCTGCGTCGCCGGCGAGGGCCCCGCCCGCTGCGATCGCCTCTGCGAGCTCAATGTGGTCGAACAGGTAGCCAACGTCTGCCGGACCACGATCGTCCGCGACGCCTGGGCGCGGGGGCAGGAGCTGCGCGTCCACGGCTGGATCTACGCCATCCGCGATGGACTGCTCCGGGATCTGCGCTGCTCCGCCGGGAGCGCGGAGGAGGCGGCCGCCGCCTGCCCGCGGGCGATTGAAGCGCTCTGAGGCGACTCCCGGCCGACTCCGCGCCAAAAGCCGCTCAGCGGGGCAGCGAACCCGCCGGGCCCTCCCCGGGCCGCAAGCTCGAGGGCACCGGCGACACCGGCTCCGGCCCGAGGTGGAAACCGGTCTCGTCCTCGAAGCCGTCCGCCGCGGACCGCACCGATTTAAGGATCAGCCATCCGCCCAGCCCTAGCGCCGCTATGGCGGCGAGGCAAAGAACGAGAAGGGCGGGGCTCATCAGGCGGGCGGGGCGGCGAGTTCAGGCGGGCGGCAATGCCACCCGGCAACGGCAACGCTGACTTAGCGTCACCTCAAACCGAGAACGGACACCGCACGGGTTCGTTTCCCTCAGCATTGCCGCGACGAGAACGGCGCGTGCCCGGGGTGATCAAGCCTAATAAATACTAGCCATCAATTTTCCCGCGCGCGGGGAAAAGCGCTCCGCCCGCCTGCGCCTATTGAAGCATTCTTGTATTTAGCGCAGGGGCCTGGCGCTCGGGCCGCGCTCCGCCTTGAGGGCGCGCCAGCGGGCGAGGCGCTCCGCAATCTTCGCCTCCCAACCCGCGGTCTTCGGCGTGTACAGGCTCACGGGCCGCTCGAGGTACTCCTGGCCGGAGATGTTCTCCGGGAAATCGTGGGAGTAATCATAGCCGGCGCCCTGCCCCAGGCGGCGATTCGCCTCGCCGCCCTTCGAGCGGAGAAACGCGGGCACGGGCTGAACCGGCCGCTCCTTGAGTTCGCGGTGGGCGGCCGCGAGGGCCAGGGTGGCCGAGTTGCTCTTGGGCGCGGCGGCCACGTAGAGCGTCGCGTGGGCGAGGGTCAGCTCCGCCTCGGGCAACCCCACGAAGTCGACCGCGTGGTGCGCGGCCACGGTCAGCGGCAGCGCCTGGGGATCGGCTAGGCCGATGTCCTCGCTCGCCAAAATTACGAGGCGGCGGGCGATGAATCGGGGGTCCTCGCCGCCGGCCAGCATCTTGGCCAGCCAATATAAGGCCGCGTCCGGATCGCAGCCGCGGCAGCTTTTGATATAGGCCGAAATGGTATCGTGATGCTCATCCTCATCCGCGTCGTACCGGATGCGGCGCTCACGCGCAAAGGTCTCCAACTCGACCGGGGTGATCGCGGCGCCCTCGGGTAACCCCAGGGCGATGACCTCGAGCGAGTTGAGCGCGCGCCGGAGGTCTCCGTCGGCCAGTACCGCCAGGTCGAGCAACACCGCCTCCCCGGCCGTGTGCCCACGCCGGCCAAGCCCACGCTCGACGTCGGCCAGCGCCCCGCGCAGCACCCCGGCGATGGTCGCGGGTGGGAGGGGTTCCAGCCGGAACAGGTGGCTGCGGGAGAGCAGCGGCGGGTTGACGTAGAAACCCGGGTTGTGGGTGGTGGCGCCGATCAGCCGCACCACCCCCTCCTCCACATCCGGCAAAAGCAGGTCCTGCTGCGCCTTGTTGAACCGGTGCAGCTCGTCGATGAAGAGGAGCGTCCCCGCCTCCGGCCGAAGGCGCGCGCCCGCCAGGATCTCGCGCAGTTCCGCGACGTTCGACATCACCGCGTTGATCCGGACAAAACGGCTGCCCGTCTCGCGGGCGATAGCCTCCGCCAGGGAGGTCTTGCCGCAGCCGGGGGGGCCGTAAAACAGGAGGGAGCCGAAGCGGTTCTGCGCCACGAGCCGGGGCAGCAGGCTGCCGGGGCGCAACAAATGCTCCTGGCCCACGACCTCCGCCAAGCGCCGGGGCCGCATCCGGGCCGCCAGCGGCGCCGGCGCCGGGGAGACGGACGCCGGCCACTCCGCGCCCGCCGGGGGGGCGGCGAACAGGTCGGGCTGCTCGGACGACGCCATCCCGCGATCCTCGGGCCGCGGGCCGCGGGTGGGAAGGGCATTTTGCGTTTGCCCCGCAAATCCGGGACTCGCGCCCCTCGCCCCGCCGGCCGCGCCCCGGCTGGCTTCCACTGCGATGTCCACCCTGGCCTCCTCCGCCCCCTCGGCCGCCGACCCGGCACTGGCCGTCCGCAGCCTCAGCCACCGCGCCCCGCTGCTGCACCTCGCGCTCCCCTACTTCGCCGGGATGACCGCGGGCCACGCCGCCGGCGGGATGCCCGCGGGGCCGTTGCTTGCCGCCGCCCTCACGCTGGCCGCCGCCGCGCTGCTCCTGTCCGCGCGCCCTGTCCTCTGGGCGCTGCTCCTGCACCTCGCGCTCGGCGCCGCCGGCGCCGCGAGCCACGCCCTGCACCGGGATTGGTTGGGGGACTGGGACCAGCTGCCGCCCCGCGAGGCGGAACTCGAGCTGCGCATCGACCGCCTCTACTCGAGTCCCGGCGAACGCCGCGCCACCGGCCTCGCCCGCATCACCCGCGCCCCACTCCACCTCGCGGACCTGACCGGACGGCGGGTATCCTTCGCGTTGACCGTGCCGGCGGGGATCGATCCTCCACTGCGCGGCACGCACGTGGCCGCGCGCGGGGTCCTCACGCCCCTGCCCCGCGCGCCGCCCACCGGCGGGTTCGACGCCTACCTCACGGGCATCGGCGTGCAATTCCGGCTTCAACGCGGGGCGATCACGGCGGAGACACGATCCGCCGGCGCCTACGCCCGGTTCTGCGCCGCCGCCGCGGATCGCTTCCGCGAGATCCTCGACCTCGGCCTCGCTGAACGCCGGCCGGAGCTCGCCGCCCTGCTGCGCGGGATGATGCTCGGGGATACCAAGGAGCTCGATGCCGACCAGCGCGACCGCTTCCAGCGCTCCGGCACGATGCACCTCTTCGCCATCAGTGGTTTGAACATCGGGGTCATCGCGGTGGCCCTGCGCTCCCTGCTCTCCCTCGCGCGCGTTCCGCCCTGGCCGGCACTCGCGATCGGCAGCGCCGCGCTCTGGCTGTTCGTGGACATCACCGGCGCT
>SYDD01000096.1 GCA_005786775.1 Opitutaceae bacterium | reverse complement strand
GAGAGAAGTGTGATCGCGGAATCTCTCTGTCCCACCCTCGGACGGCTCGCCGGCAGCCGCCCGCGTAACCGCCTGCGCCCATCCCCAAACCAGGCTGAAAAAGGACCAAACATTACGCTTGCACGAGGGAACTCAGAGAAGGCCGTTAGTTGTTAGCAGCTTGAGGGCGTGGGGTACCGAGGCGTGCCACGACTAACGATTAACGACCTGACCCCGTGCCGGATTGCAGAGCTTAAGGCTTGGGCTTGGCGAATTCCGCATCCCGCAGGACCCGGCCCTCGCTAGACTTGGCGGTGGCGTGGTTGAAGCCCTGGCGGACGCGTTCGGCCAGATCGTAGCGGAACTTCTTCGCGACGCCGACCGCACCGGCCTTGGTCGCCAGCTGCTCCGCGGTGAGCGGGGCCCGGCGGGGCAGGGCGAGGACGATCCGGTTGCCGGCCCCGCGGACATCGATGATGAACAGTTCGCTGAACGTCTCCTGATAGGTCCGCACCATCGAGTCGTGCAGGGGGTTCCACGCGCGGGACCAGATGTTGCCCACCACGACGCCGTCCGGCTTGAGGGCCCGGCGCACGGCGGTGAGGAATTCGATCGTGGTCAGGGAAGTGGGGACGCTGTCGGCGCCGAACGCATCCAGGAAGATCAGATCGTAGGGCTCCTTGGTCTGTTCGATGAAGGCCCGGCCGTCGGCGACGATGCCCTTCATCTTGGCGTCCTCCTTGAAGCCCAAAAACTCCCGGGCAACCTTCACGACGTCGGGATTGATGTCCACGGCGTCGATGACCGCCTCCGGGTAATAATGCCGGAGGAACATCGGGAGCGACCCGCCGCCGAGCCCCACCACGAGCACGCGGGTGGGCTGGGGGGCGAAGGCGAGGCCGGTGAAGGCGGTGGCGGCGTAAGGCAGCTCCAGGTGCGCCGGATCGCCCATTTTGATGACGCTCTGGCGGGCGCCACCGCGTTCGAACCAGAGGGTACGCAGCCCCTCCTCCTCGGTCACGATGACCGGGCCGAAGGGCGAAGCCTTGTCGTACAGGACGCGGGCTTCGGCGGCCGCGGCCGGGGTGAGGGCGACGAGGCCGGCCAGCAGCAGGCCGGAGGTGAAGGTGCGGCGGGAGAGCATCGGCGAAACGTCAGCGGCCGCCGGGACCGAAGCCGGCCGCGGGCCGGCCGGAGTCGTCGAGCTTGCCGGCGGCCCAGAGCAGGCCGCGGGCGAGCAGGTCGAGGTAGCGGGCATCGGCGACCGTCTCGTTGTTGTGGCCGAGCGTCGTGCAGAAAACGCGGGCCTTCTTGGGGCCGTACTCATTGGTCCAGACGACGACCGACTCATTGTCCTCCGTGGCACCGGACTTCTTGTTCTTGGTGCGCTGGACGCCGGTGGCGAGGGGGCGGTGGGCGGCGTAAACGCTCGGCGGCTGGACGTTGTTGTACAGTTCTTCCTTGCCGGTCGTCCAGCCGGTGAGCCCGCGGGTGATCGGGTGCTTGCTATCGGTGAACTTGACCTGGATCGGCTCCTGCGGGCCGTGGCGGCTCGACTGGAGGCCGAGGAAGTCGAACCAGAGCCCTCCCGGGGAGCCGGGGGTCTGGGGCTGGGCGAATTCCTTGCTCACGCGGTAGCTGTGCATCGCGCAGTGGAGGGCGACCGCGGGGACGCCCCGCAGGTGGGGGGTGAGTACGTTGCGGACCATCGCCGGGTCGTCGATGCCGGCCGCGCATTCGTCGTGGATCACCAGATCGTAGCCGTCGGCGTAGGCCGGGTTATTGTGGGAGGAAAGGGGCGGCTTGGTGGACTTGTCCGGCGTATGGAGGTGTTCCACCACGACGTTGGCGCGCTGCTCGAGGCCGGCCTTGAGGAGGTCCTTCTGCTGGACGTAGTCGTGGCAGCAGCCGCCGGTGACGAGGAGCACCTTGAGGGGCTTCGGGGCGGCCGCGGGGGCGGGCAGGGCCGCGGCGAGGGCGAGGGCGAGCGGGGCAAGGAGCCGGGAGAGGGCGGGACGCATAGGGGAGGGGAGTGGAGCGAGGACGCGCGCAGGAGCGCGGTGAGGCGAGCAAATTTTCCGGGGCGGCGAGGCGTGGCGGGGATTCGCATCGCCAGCGTCCGTGGCGGCTTCCTAGCTTCCGTTTATTCCCCTTCCCCAATGAACCTTCGCTCCCTGCTGCTTTGCTTTCCCCTGCTCGCCTTCGCGGCCGCGCCGCTGCCGCCGCCGGACCAGTGGAGCTTGCCCGCTGATGAAGCGGGCTTGCCCGGCGAGGGCGCTTTGCGCCGCTACGACGCCTATGCCCGGCGCTGGCACGATGCCCGCAAGGAATGGGCCGGCCGCGTCGCGCAGGACCGCGGGGCGGTGGTGTTCCTCGGGGACTCCATCACCCAGGGCTGGGGCCCGGCCTTCCGGGATACTTTCCCGGGAATGAAGCTCGCGAACCGGGGCATCGGCGGCGACACCTCGCGCGGGATGCTGATCCGCCTGCAGGAGGATGTCCTCGCCCTGCAGCCGGCCGCAATTGTCCTGCTGCTCGGCACCAACGACATTGAGGTGGGCATTGCCCCCGACGCCATCGGACGGAACTTCCAGAAGATTATCGCGGCCATCAAAGCCCATAACGCGCAGGTGCCCGTCATCGTTTGTCGCGTGTTCCCCAGCGCGGCCGACAAGAAGCGCCCGAAGGAGACCATTGCGGCCGTCAATGCCCGGTTCGAGGCGGCGGTGCGGGGCGACCCGCAGTTCACCGTGCTCGATACCTGGACGCTCTTTGCCGGGCCGGACGGGGATGCGCCGGCCACGTGGTTCCCGGACCGTCTCCACCTGAATCCCGCGGGCTACGCGCGCTGGGGCGCTGCGCTGCGGCCGCTCTTCGCGACCCTGGGCTTCCTCGATACCGAGCCGGATGCCCTCACCCTGGAGCCCGGCTTCACCGCCCTGTTCAACGGCCGCGACCTCACGGGCTGGGGCTTCCGGCCCACGCCGCCGCGCAAGGCCCCGGTCAAGGCGAAGGCGGATGCCCCGGTGTTCGTCGAGGTGAAGTCCGCGGTCGCCTTCGACGGCCGGACCGCGTCCGCCGACGGCCGTTATCGGGCGATCAACGGACGTCTGGTCGTGACCACCCCGGCCGAGGGGCGCCGGGTGCAGCAGCTGTGGACCACCAAGGAGTTTCCGGAGGACTTCACCCTCAAGCTGGAATTCCGCGCGACGCCCAATGCGGATAGCGGCGTCTTCGTGCGCCAGCCGCAGCTCCAGTGCCGCGACTATCCCTTGGCCGGGCCCTACACGCAGCTCCAGCGTTACCGCCCGCAGGACTGGAACGAGCTCGTCATTGTCGTGCGCGGCGGCGTGGCCCGTGCGGAGTGCAACGGGGAATTGCTGACCGATGCCCTGAAGGTGCCGGCGACGGGGCCGATCGGCCTCGAGGGTGACCGCGGCCAGATGGAGTATCGCCGGATCCGGATCGGTCCGGCGCCGCGATAAGCGGGCGGCGGGCCGGCCGGTCGGCTCAGGACTTCGCTGGCTGCAGGGCGACCGACCAGCGGCCAGCCGAGGCGGCCTCGTTGACCGTGCTCTGGTAAGTACCGGAGAGGCTTCCGGCTTGGACCTCGCCCTTCAGGGTGCTGCTGGCGTTCACGCCCTGGACTTCCCAGGAGAACGTGAGTTCGACGCGGCCGCCTTCGAGCTTGAGGACCTTTGTAGCGGTCGGAATCTCTGCGCCCTCATAAGTGAACATCGCCTCGGCCTGCCACTGCTGGTCGGCGCCCTGGGAGAACTTGAGCCGGAGGTTGCCGGTGGACTCATCCTGGGCCCGCCAGGAGCCGACGTAGGTGCCGGCGGCGAGGGTGGCGGCGGCCGCGGCGGCGGGGGCGGCGGGCTTCTCGGCGGCGGGGAGGGGAGCGAGGAGCGACAGGCTGAGGAGGAGGAGGGTGGGGCGCATAGGTAGGATGGGTAGCTGCGGGTACGTACTTTCGCCGCGCTCCGGTGTCGAGCGCCCTCCGCGATGGCGTTTGCCTTTGGGCCATCGAGCCGATCCCTTATCCGCAAGAACCTTGCTTTAACCGCTTATGAACTTCCGCCTGCTTTCCGCCCTTTTCCTTGCCTCCGTTGCTTCCGCCGGGGCCCAGGTGGCCGCGCCGTCCTTCGCGCTGGCCAATTTTTCCCTGCGCGCGCGACTCGACGTGCCGCAGGCCCTGGTGGTGGGCGGATCGCTCGCGGGGGGCTCCGGCACGATCCTCTTCCGAGCGGCGGGGCCGGTGCTCTCGCAGTTCGGGGTGGCGGGTGCACCGAATCCCCGGCTGCAGGTCTTCGGGGGCAACGGGGCGGAGATCGCGACCAACGACGACTGGAATGTGACGCTCGCGCCGCAGTTCGCGGCCGTGGGCGCCTTCCCGTTCTCGGCTGGTTCGCGCGATGCGGCCTTAGCGCAGCCCCTGAATGGCACCTTTACGGCCCACGCGCGGGTGGATGCCCCGGGTGACGTGTTGCTCGAGGTGTACGACCCGGCGCTGGCCTTCCCGCGGCGGCTCACGAACATCTCCGCGCGGCTGCGGGTCGGGAACGGTCAGGCCGCTATTCTTGGCTTTGTGACGGCTGGCACCGGCTCCAAGCGCCTGTTGGTGCGGGCTGTCGGACAGACGCTCGGGCTCTTCGGCGTAGCCGGCACGATGTCCAATCCCACCTTGCAGGTTTACGACGGCGCCCGCCGCGAGATTGCCGCGAACGACAACTGGGATTCCGCCCTCGATGCGGATTTCCGAGCGGTGAACGCGTTTCAACTCCCGGCCCTGAGTACCGACGCGGCCTTGTCGCTGACCGTCGCGGCCAACAATGCCTACACGGTCCACGTATCCGGTGCGGACCTGCAGGGCGGCGAGGTACTGATCGAGCTGTACGAGCTGCCCTGAACTGGCGCGGGAACGCGGCGGCCAGGCGGGTCGACTGTTTCCGCTTTCCTCCGCGCGTGGGGGCGTCAGGGTGCGGCGATGCCTCGCGTCGTCTCCTTCCATTACACGCTGCGTGATCCCAGCGGCCGCGTCCTCGATTCCTCGGCGGGCGGTCAGCCGGTGACTTATCTCGAAGGCGCGGGAATGATCATCGATGGCCTGGATCAGCGGCTCCGCGCCGTGGCTTCCGGCGCCAAGGAGCGGGTCCAGGTCCCGTTTGCCGAGGCCTATGGGGCGCGCGACCCGGAGCAAATGCAGCGCGTGCGCCGCACGGACCTGCCGGTGGAAGGTGAACTGAGCATCGGTGACCAGTTCCAGACCGGGCCCCACCGCACGGATCCGGTCGTGACTATTGCTGCGATTGAAGGCGAAGAGGTCCTGCTGGATGCCAATCATCCGCTGGCCGGCGTGGATCTGACCTTTGACGTGGAGGTGGTGACGGCCCGCGACGCGACGCCCGAGGAAGTGGCGCAGGGCGGCCCCGGCGGCAAGGAGAGCTGCGGCGAAGGGTGCGGCTGCGCGCACTAATCTCCGGGCAGTGTTTTGGATTTGAGCCGCGAGGGGCGCTAGGCTCGGCTCCGCGGGATGAAACCCCGCTGGATTTTTCCCCTCCTCGCCTTGTGCTCCGCTCTGCCTTTGGCTGCAGCGGACAAGTCGATCGTCCT
>SYDD01000014.1 GCA_005786775.1 Opitutaceae bacterium | reverse complement strand
TGAACCGCCCGCCTCGCCGCCCATGAAAACTGGAAGCAAAACCCTCGCTATCGGCCTGCTGCTCGTCGGGCTGGTCCTCATTAATTTCCTCGCCTCCTCGGTGCCCGTGCGCCTCGACGCGACGGAGGAGTCGATTTACTCGCTCTCGGACGGCACCCGGCGAATGCTGGGCCGCATTGAGGAGCAGGTCACGGTCGACCTCTACTTCACGAAGGACGCCGCCGGTCTCCCGATCGCCTACAAGAACTACGCCGCGCGGGTGCAGGAGACCCTCCGCCAGTACGTCCGCGCCTCCCGTGGGAAGGTCACGCTCAACGTGATCAACCCGCGGCCGGACACCCCCGAGGAGGAGAAGGCGACCGCGGCCGGCCTCACCCCGCAGGTCGCCCAGCAGGGCGGCGAACAGTTCTTCTTCGGCCTCGTGGTCACGCAGGTCGACCAGCAGAAAAACATCCCCGCCTTCACCCCGCAGCGGGAGCCGTTCCTTGAGTACGATCTCTCCAAGCTGATCTATTCCGTGCAGCAGCTCGACAAACGGAAGCTGGGGCTGATCACGAGCCTGCCGCTCCAGGGCACGAGCCCGCAGGAGATGCAGATGATGATGATGATGCGCCGGCAGCCGCAGCCCTCGCAGATGGTGATGCAGGAGCTCGAGCAGTCCTTCCAGATCGTGACCGTGGAGGCCTCCGCCACGGAGCTGCCCGCGGGTCTCGACGTGCTGCTCATCGCCCACCCGCAGGGCGTCTCGCCGCGGCTCCAATACGCGATCGACCAGTTCCTGCTTGGCGGGAAGCCGGTGATCGTGGCCGTCGACCCGTCGTCGCAGCACTTCAAGCGCCAGAGCAACCCGCAGCAGATGATGATGGGCGGTGGCGTCCAGAACGTCTCCAGCGACCTCGCCGTCCTCCTCGGCGCTTACGAGGTAGCTTATGATTCCCAGAAGGTGATCGGCGACTTGGAGAACGCGACCCAGGTGCAGACCGGCGGCGGCGGCATCTCCCGCTTCCCGGTGTGGATCAGCCTCGCCGGCCGCACGCCCTTCAACTCGAAGTCCCAAGCCACCGCGCAGCTCAACTCCGTGATGTTCATCGAGTCGGGCAGCCTAGCGCACAAGGCCGGCGGCTCCCTGACCTTCACCCCGCTGATCGAGACCTCCGCGCAGACCGGCGATATGCCGAGCATGATGCTGCAGTTCGCGCAGCCGGACGACGTCGCCAAGCAGCTGACGCCCAGCGGCCGGAAGACGGTCGCCGCGCTGGTCACGGGCAAGTTCAAGAGCGCCTTTCCCGACGGGGCGCCCAAGGACGAGAAGCCCGCGGACGCCCCCGGCGCACCGGCCCCCTCCACCCCGCCGCCCGCCGGCGAAGGGCTGAAGGAATCCAAGACCACCTCCACCCTCTTCGTCATCGCCGACACCGATTGGCTCTTCGACGACTACAGCGTCCGGAAGTTCAACTTCTTTGGCCAGACCGCCGCCCAGCCCCTCAACGACAACCTCGCCCTCGCGGCGAACACCGTGGAGCTCCTCGGCGGATCCCCGGACCTCATCTCGATCCGCGGCAAGGGGTCTTCGATCCGACCCTTCACCGTGGTGCGCAAGATGGAGGCCGCCGCGCAGCAGCAGTACCAGTCGAAGCTTACCGAACTTGATGGCCGGCTGCAGCAGGTGCAGACCAAGCTCACCGAGCTCCAAGGCAAAAAGGGCGAGGGCAACCGCCTCGTCGCAACGCCCGACATGGCCAAGGCCATTGAGGACTTCCAGAAGCAGCAGGCTAAGATCCGCGGCGAACGCCGCGAGATCCGGCGGGCACTGCGCGAGGACATTGATCGGCTCGAGAACCGCCTGCTCGTGCTAAACCTGCTCGCGACGCCCCTGCTCATCGGCGGATTCGGGGTCTGGTTCTACCGCAACCGAAAGAAGTAAGCTGCTGCCCAAACGCACCCACCGCGATGAAACTCAAGTCCCTCGTCGTTGCCGTCGTCGTCCTCGCCGCGCTCTCCGGCGGCGCCTATCTGCTGAACCGGCCCGCCCCGCCCCCCACGGCGGATGCCCGCCTCCAGCAACCCCTCGTCGTCGCCAACCTGATCGAGCAGGCGGCGCGCGTCCGCCTCACCGACGCCGGCAAGACCGTCGAGTTGGCCCGGCAGCCGGACGGCACTTGGAAGGTGCCAACTTACCACGATATGGCCGCCGACTTCAGCAAGCTGTCCGGCTTCGTCGGCAACCTCACCGACGCCAAGCTGCAGCGCCTCGTGACCTCGAACCCCGAGCGGATCGCCCGCCTTGAGTTCAAGGACACCAAAATCGAACTGCTCGGCGCGGACGGGAAGGTCACCTTTTCCGTCATCCTCGGGAAGAATCCCGAGACGGGTGGCGGCCGGTTCGTCCGCTTCGGCGACGAGAACAAGGCCTATCTCGCCAGCCTGAACGCGTGGATCGACGGCGAGTCGCGCAATTGGGCCAACCCGGAGCTGATCAGCTTGAAGCTCGATGACCTCGCGCGCGTGGAGATCCCGTTCGCCGAAGGCGGTCCCCTCGTGGTCTCCCGCGCCAAGAAGGAGGATGCCTGGACCGCGGACCGCACCCCGGAGGGTCAGCGGATGAAGGCCGACAAGATCGGCTCGCTGCTCAGCACGCTCGCGACCGTGCGCTTCACCGAATCGACCGCGCCCGACGACGCCACCGCCACCGCCGCCAAAGCCAACCTCCGCACCTTCAAGGTCACAACCTTCGACAACAAGACGGTGACCGTCGCCCTCGGGCGTAAGCCGGAAGAGAAAAAGCTGAAGGCCCCCACGCCCGGCGCCGACGGCAAGAGCGGCCCCGCTGCCCTGGGGAGCGTCGCGGACCTCGCCAAGAAGGAGGAGGCAAAGCCCGGCGAGGCCAAGAAGGACGACAAGCCGCTCACGCCGGAGTTCGAGACGATCCCGGCGGGGCCGGTGTTCGTGTACCTCACGCACAGCGAGGGCAGCCAGCCGATCAATGCCCTAATGCAAAAGCGCGCCTTCCAGATCGCCGAGTACTCCTTCACCAGCCTGCCACAAAAGGCGGAGGAGATGTTTGAGCCGGTACCGCCCGCGCCTGCTCCGCCGCCACCCGCCGCGGTGCCCGCCACTCCGGCCGAGGCCCCGAAAAAGAACTGAGC
>SYDD01000095.1 GCA_005786775.1 Opitutaceae bacterium | reverse complement strand
GTGAGCGCGAACTCCACCAGCAGCTGGGTCAGGTTGCGCGGCCCCAGGAAGAGCGGCTCGCGCAGATAGAAGAACAGGCACAGCACCCCCAGCGCGAGGGGCAGGGCAAAGGCGCGCAGCGAGAACGCAGGTTTCATCCGGGTAAAGGGTGGGGCATAGACGGCGCAGCCTGCAGGGCCGCCGCCAGCAGGCGCTCCGGGTCAAACGCGGCGCGCGCGAACTCCCCGCCCGGCCGCCCCGCCGCCAGCATCACGATGCGGTCACTCAGGCCCATCAGCTCCGGCAGGTCGCTGGACACCAACACCACCCCGCAACCGGCCGCCGTCAGGCGCTGGATCAATTGGTACACCTCCACCCGCGCACCCACATCGATGCCCCGCGTGGGCTCATCGAGGAACACCACCGTGGGCTCGGTCAGCAGTGCCTTGCCCAGCACGACCTTCTGCTGGTTCCCGCCCGACAATCCCCGCACCGGCGTGTTCAGGCCCGGCGCGCGGATGCGGAGCGATTGGAACAGGCCCGCCGCCGCCTGCTCCTCCGCCAGCCGATCCAGCCGGCTTCCGAAGCGGGTGAACCGGCCCAGGCTCGCGAGCGACAGGTTGAACGCGATGTCCTCGCCCGGGATCAGGCCCAGCCGCCGGCGATCCTCGGTCGCCAGGACGAGGCCGCGCGCGATCGAACGGTCCGGCGCCGGCTCCGCATAGGGCCGGCCCCGCAGGGTCACCTCCCCGGCCAGCCGCCGCCCCCAGCCCGCGAACAGGTGCAGCAATAGTTCCGTGCGGCCCGCGCCCATCAGTCCCCCAATGCCCAGCACCTCGCCCGGATGCACGCTCAGGGAGATGTCCTCCAGCCTGATCCGGGAACCGGCGGGCGGCGCCACGCGCAACCCCGCCACCGCGAGCAACGGCTCCCCGCGGCGCTCCACGGCGGCGGCCGGACGCGGGAATTGTTCCGTCAACTCGCGCCCGACCATCTGGCGGATGATCACCGCCGGTTCGGCCGCCGCCCGCGTCAAGGTCGCCACGGTCGCGCCGTCGCGCAGGACGGTCACCCGGTCAGCCAGCGCGCGCACTTCCTCCAGCCGATGCGAAATGTAGATGCAGGCGGTCCCCCCGGCGCGCAGCCTCCGCAGGTGTTCCTGCAGCACGGCGACCTCGCGCGAGGCGAGCGCCGCGGTGGGTTCGTCCAGCACGAGGACCCGCGAGCGTTTGTCCATCGCCCGGGCGATCTCCACCAACTGCTTCTGGCCGATGCCCAGCCGGCCGACGGGGGTCTCGGGATCGACGTCGAGGCCGAACTCCCGCAGCAGGTCCGCGGCGCGGCGGTGCAGGGTCGGCCAGTCGATCCGCCACCCCCGGCGGGGCGCCCGGCCGAGGAACAGGTTCTCGGCCACGCTCAGGCCGTCGACCAGCGCCAGTTCCTGCGTGATCACGGCCAGCCCGGCGGCCTCGGCATCGCGGACCGAGCGGAACGCGGCCGGCTGGCCGTCGATGCGCAATTCGCCCTCGTATGACCCGTGCGGGTGGATGCCCGAGAGCAGCTTGATCAGGGGCGACTTGCCGGCGCCGTTCTCCCCGCACAGGGCGTGGATCTCCCCGGCGCGCAGGTCGAAGTCGACCCCGCGCAGCGCCACCACTCCGGGGAAGCGCTTGGTCAGCCCGCGGGCGGCGACGACCGGATGCATCGGGCCGGGCCGCGGGGCCGGTTTATTTCAGCGCCGCGGCCGGATGGAACCCATCCGCCACCACCGTCGCCTGCAGGTTGTCCCGGTCGACGCTGATGATCTTTTCGAAGATCGCCGGCACGTCGCGCACGCCGTTCGGGATGGTCACCGCCGTGGTGGGCCGCTGTCCGCGGGCGACGTCCACCGCCACCTGCGCCGCGAGGGCCGCGAGGTTCTTGAGGGGTTTGTAGATGGTCATCGCCTGCGTCCCGCGCAGGATGCGCTGGCAGGCCGCGAGGTCGGCATCCTGACCCGTCACGAGGACCTTACCGGCCAGTCCGTCCTCCTGCAGGGCCTGGATCGCGCCGCCGGCGGTCCCGTCGTTCGAGGCGAGCACGGCGTCGATCTCCCGATGCTTGGTCAAGGCGGCGTTGAGGATGCGCTTGGCGTTCTCGGGCTTCCAATCGAGCGCCCAGTCCTCGTGCACGACCGTCACGCGCCCGCTGGCGATCAGCGGGGCGAGCACCTGATCCTGGCCCTGCTTGAAGAGCTTCGCGTTGTTGTCGGTGGGGGCGCCGTAGATCCGCACCAGCTTGGCGGGGCGGCCGGCGGGGAGGCGCGCCGCGAGGTAGGAGGCCTGCGCCTCGCCCACCTTCACATTGTCGAAGGAAAGGTAGTAATCGATCGGGGCGTTCAGGATCAGCCGGTCGTAGGCGATCACCGGGATCTTGGCCTCGTTCGCCGAACGCACCGCGCGGGTCATCGCGGCGCCGTTGTGCGGCACAATCACGAGCACATCGACCCCGCGGCTGATCAGGGCCTCGACGTCCCGGACCTGCCGGGTGTCGTCACTGTTGGCCGATTGGACAATGACTGAGGCTCCGCGCTTGCCCGCCTCGGCGATGAAGGTGTCGCGGTCGCGCTGCCAGCGCTCCTCTTTGAGGGTGTCGAGCGAGAGGCCGATGACCGGGCGTTTCTCGGCCGCGAACGCGGTGGCGGCGGCGAGCAGCAACAGGAGCAACCGGACAGGGGTGGGGCGGGCGGTCATAGGGGGAACGACGGGGTTTACTTCCGCGAAAACTTCGCGAGGCTTGCCGCCGCGTGACGCTCGACAACCCAAAACTGCTGACCCTGCCCGCGGCCGCCGCCTGGCGCGACACGCAGCGGGCGGCGGGACGCAAGGTGGTGCTGACCAACGGGGTCTTCGATCTGCTCCATACCGGCCACCTGCACACCCTGCAGGCCTCGCGGCGGCAGGGCGACGCCCTTGTGGTGGCGCTGAATGCGGACGCCAGCGTGAAGGCCCTGAAGGGGCCCCTGCGGCCGGTGCAGACGCAGGAGCAGCGGGCCTTCGCCCTAGCGGCACTGGCCTGCGTCGACGCGGTGATCATTTTCGGCACGCCGCGGCTCACCGCGGAGATCGCGGCCCTGCGGCCGGATGTCTATTGCAAGGC
>SYDD01000094.1 GCA_005786775.1 Opitutaceae bacterium | reverse complement strand
TTCCACCGGGCGGGTTTCGCCCCGGTGGATGTGCACATGTCGGACATCCTCGCAGGCCGGGTGAGCCTGCGCGACTTCCGGGGCCTGGCAGCCTGCGGCGGCTTCAGTTACGGGGACGTCCTCGGCGCCGGCGAGGGCTGGGCCAAGAGCATCCTCTTCAACGCGCGGGCCCGGGCCGAATTCTCGGCCTTCTTCGCGCGGCCGGACACCTTTGCGCTCGGAGTCTGCAACGGATGCCAGATGATGAGCAACCTGCGCGAGATCATCCCGGGCGCGGAGGGCTGGCCGCGGTTTGTCCAGAACGAGAGCGAGCGCTACGAGGCCCGCTACGTCTCGGTCCGGATCGAGCGCAGCCCGAGCCTGCTGTTCGCGGGGATGGAGGGCGCGGTGCTGCCGGTCGCCGTGGCCCACGGCGAGGGCCGGGCGGAATTCGCCGATACCGCTGCGGCGGAGGCCTTCAGCGCCTCGGGCCTAGTCGCGGCGCGCTTCGTGGACAACCACCACCGGGTGACGCAGCGTTACCCGCTGAACCCGAACGGTTCGCCCGCGGGGATGACCTCCCTGACCAGCCGCGACGGCCGGGTGACGATCCTGATGCCGCATCCGGAGCGGGTTTTCCGGTCTGCCTGCCTGAGCTGGGCCCCCCGGGGATGGGGGGAGGATAGCCCGTGGATGCGGCTCTTCCGCAACGGCCGCCTCTGGGTCGGCTGACCCGGAAAAGATGAGGGCCGCCTACCCCTAGGCGGCCCTCGCACCTAACACCAAGCAAACCATTGAACTACCACGGGGAAAGACGCCCTCCCCCGCCCCACGTTCAAAATTCACCGAAAAAATTTTGCTCCCCCGCTTTCCCGATGAAAACCCCACCCCGCCTCCGTCCGTTCCTCGTCTGCGCCGCCCTTGTTGGCCTGCCCCTGCCCGCCGCCGATTTCGCCCCGGTCGACGCCGCGGAATTCGCCCGCTGCCTGCCCGCGGATGCCAAGGTCGAGCGTCTGGCGACAGGCCTCGGCTTCACCGAGGGGCCCGTGTGGCTGCCCCGCGAGGGCATTCTGGTCTTCAGCGACATCCCCAAGGACCAGCTCCTCCGTTGGTCGCCCGGCGGCGGGATCGCCGGGTTCCGCGAGCCAAGCCGCAACGCCAACGGCAACACCCTTGACCTGCAGGGGCGCCTGCTCACCTGCGAGCACTCCGGGCGCCGGGTGGCCCGCCGGGAGGCGGACGGCACCCTCGTCACCGTCGTGGACCGTTTCGAGGGCCGCCGCCTGAATTCGCCTAATGACATCGTGGTCAAGGCGGACGGCACCCTGTGGTTCACCGATCCCGAATACGGTCTGAAGACCAACCCCGCCACCAAACAGCGGGAGGGCAAGGAGCAGCCGGGCAACTTCGTCTATCGCCACGATCCGGCGACCGGCACGACCACCGCGGTGGTGCGGGACTTTGTCCAGCCCAACGGCCTCGCCTTCTCGCCGGACGAGCAGCTGCTCTACGTCGCCGACTCCGGCGCGCCCCGTCACATCCGGGTGTTCGCGGTGGGGGCGGACGGCCGTCTGGATGCCGGCCGCGTGTTTTGCCAGCTGGACAAGGGCGGCCCGGACGGCATCCGCGTCGACCGGGAAGGCCGGGTTTGGTCGAGCTCCGGCGATGGCGTCCAAATTTTCCAACCGGACGGGCGGCTGGTCGGCCGCATCCTCCTGCCCGAGTCCGCGGCCAACCTCTGCTTCGGCGGCCCCGACGGAAAGACCCTCTACATCACCGCCCGGAAGTCCCTCTACGCGGTGCGCACCAGCGTGACCGGCGCGGGACGCTGAGCGGGCCTAGAAGGTGCCCTTGATGCCGATCGTCCAGAGGGCCCCCAGATCGAAGCGCTGGCGCAGGCGGGCATAGCCCGGGGTGACTGCGCCGTGGGCCTCCTGATCATCGGGGACCACGGTCGCGTTCCGCAGGTTCACGAACAACGCGGTCTCCCGGGTGAGTCGCCGCTCGGCCAGCACGTCGACGTAAAGCCGCGGCATCTCCCAGAAGAACGCGTCGGGCGGGAGGCTTGGTCCCGCGGCGATGCGCCCTGCGCGCTGGCGGCCCCGGTAATTCCAGTTCAGGCGCAAGCTCCCGGAGGGCCGGTTGACACTGACCCCCCAGTTGGCCGCCAGCGGCACAAAGCCGGCAAAGTCCCCGGTGTCATCCCCCAGCACCCGCTGCGAGGTGACGTTGGCGAAGACCTGCGTGCCGCGCGCCCACGCGGGCAGGAAGGGCGGCGCGTGCCGGTAATCGACGCTCCAACCTTCGAGCCGCACGGCGCCGGGCAGGTTGTACTGCGTGGAGACGTCGTAGCCGCCAAAGACCGATGGTTCGAGGCTGTAGAGCGCGAGGAACTCCGGGGACGACGCCTGCACGGTGTTCCCGAAGAAGTTACGGATCTGCCGCCGGAACGCCCCGACCGAAAGCTGGCCGACGCCCTCGAAGTAATGCTCCAGCCGCACCTTCACGCTGCGGGCGGACCAGGCCTTGATCCCCACGTTGTTCACGATGATCCGGTTTCCCGGCGAGGGCGGTGATTCGGTGTCCGGCAGCGTCAACCCGCCGGTGTACTGGTTGAAGTCGGGCCGGCCGACCGAGGCGTAGCCGGCGACGCGCAGGATGAGGTTCTCCCGCACGGACCAAGCCGCGTTGAGGCTGGGAAACAGGCGCAGGTACTCCTTCTCGACGCGCGCGACCCGGTCAAGGTAGGTGCGCTGGGAAACCCCGAGGGCGTTCGTCGCGGGGATCACGGTCAGCGGTCGGCCGCTGGCCCCGAGCACGACGCGGCCGCCCGCGTCCCGCTGGTAATTGAGCGTCGGGTCGCTCAACGGCCCCTCGGCCTCGATGTTAGTCTGCTCCGCCCGGACGCCGGCGACCAGCTTGAGCCGGCGGTCAAAGGCCGCCGCGTCGCCGCGCAGGTAGCCGGCGCTGATCCGCTCGAGCACGTGCTTGGACAGGCCGACGGCGGAACGGTAGGCGGCGTCGGGATTCAGGGTGAAATAGCCGGGATTGTCCTGGTAGAGCCGCCAGAGCCGCTCGTTGCTGATCCACTGGGCCGCCGGATGCCCGAAAGGCAGCACCCGCCGTGAGAATCCGGGGTCAAGATAAGG
>SYDD01000013.1 GCA_005786775.1 Opitutaceae bacterium | reverse complement strand
TTGCGATGTTAGTCCGCGGCTTTAAAAAGAAGCCCGGACCATGAAAGGCAAACGACACGCGACGGAACAAAAGATCCGCATTTTGCGGGAAGCCAACGGCGGCAGGAACATCGTGGAGGTGTGCAAGGAGCATAATATCTCCGAGGTCACGTTCCACCGGTGGAAGCGGCAGTTTGGCCAACTCGACGTCAACGAAGCCAAGCGGATGAAGGAATTGGAACGTGAGAACGCCGAGCTGAAGAAGATGCTCGCGGATTCGCTCCTGAAGAACCGTGTGCTGGAGGCGGTAAACGCAAAAAATGGTGCGCCCGGAGCCCAAACGACGGAGGGTCACCTTCGTGGTCGCAGGCGATCTGTGCTCCGGGCGGACGGCGTGCCGGGCTTTGGGCCTGGCGCGGTCAACCTTCCAGTATCGGATGCGGCCGCCGACGGTGGAGCGCACCCGGCTGGTGCAGCGTCTGCACGAACTGTCACGGAAGCACCCGCGCGACGGCTTCCGCCGGATCGCGGTAACGCTGCGGCAGGAAGGCTACCAAGTTGGCCGCAAGCAGGTGCAGAGCCTGCGGCGGGCCGAAGGCCTGCGGGTGCCGCCGCCCCGGCGGTATGGGCCCCGCCGAGGCAGATCCACCGGGCTGCCCACGCAAGCGAACCACCGTGGCCATGTGTGGACGTGGGATTTTATCGCCGATACCACGGTGCATGGCGGCGCCCTGCGCCTGCTCACCGTCCTCGATGAGTATACCAAGGAAGTGCATGTGCTGCGACCCGAGCGTCAAATGAGCACTTGCCCGACCGCGCCTCTCTGATGGCCCAAACCACACACACCCTCCGCTGGTCGGTCGCGACGCTGTTGTTCCTGTCGACGGGGCTCAACTACCTCGACCGGCAGACGCTCTCGATCCTCGCCACCACCATCCAGGCGGACCTGAAGATCGACGACATGGGCTATGCCCAGATCACATCGTACTTTCTTGTCAGTTACACGATCATGTACGCGGTCAGCGGCCGGCTGGTGGACTTCCTCGGCACGCGGCGGAGCCTGGCGCTGGCGGTCTCGGGCTGGTCGCTGGCGGGCATGCTGCACGGTGTGGCCAACTCGGCGGGGCAGCTGGCGGCCTGCCGGTTGCTGTTAGGGACCTTTGAGTCGGCGAATAACCCCCTGCCGAATCCGATCTCCCTGAAAATCCAGTTTCCTATCGGTGGATGGTTGCCATTTTCGTGTCCTTTCGGGTTCTGTTCCTTCCTCTGTAGGGACGCGTTCCAGAGGTAACCACGAGACCCCCTGTGGGGTGGACTTAGGTGGTGGACCCTAGCGGGTTCGAACCGCTGACCTCCTCAATGCCATTGAGGCGCTCTACCAACTGAGCTAAGAGCCCGAGCCACTGTCGAAGGTCCAAGAAATCCAATATCGACCTTCGAACGCAAGGACTTTTTCAGCCCTGGTCGCGCTCGCGCAGCGTGAAAACGAACTCAAAGGTTTCCGCGGCGCGGTGCTCGGCCGGGCGCGCGGGCATCCGCACGCGCCGCACCGCCGCCAGCACCGCCTGGTCAAAATCGCGGCTCCCGGACGACACCGCGATCCGCGCATTGCTCAGCGAGCCATCCGGGTTGCTCCGCACCTCGAGGGTCGCCTTGAGTGCGTCGCTGAGGCCCGGCGGCGGCTCAAACGCCGTTCGCAGCTCCCGCTTGAAGTACGCGTAATAGCTGTCGAGCACACCCTCCCCCGTGCTCGTCAGCGCCTTGCCGCCCGCCCCACCCTTGCGATTGGCCGTGGAGCCGCCGACGACACCCTTGGCGATCCCCTCGCCATCGATGCGCGCGACCTTGGCCGGGGCGCCCTTGGCCCGCTGAGCGCGGTCGAATTCTTCCTTCGTCATCCGCTTCGCGTCCTCCGCCGCCCGCTTACGCTCCTCGGCCAGCCGCTTTTGCTCGGCCTCCCGCTCGCGGCGCAACTGCAGCTTGGCCTTCGCGTCGCCGCGCACGATCTCGTATTGGATCTTCTTCTTGAAGTTGGGGACGGCCTCATTGCCCGGAGCGGAAGGCGCTTTTTCCGCGGGCGGCGTGGGGGTAGGCGGCGCCTTGGGAGCGGGAGCTGACGGCGGCGGGACCATCACGGGGACCGAAGCAACTTCGGGCTCTGGCTCCGGTTCGGGCGGACGCAGCAAGGCGGGCGGCTCAGGTCGCGGCACCGCGGCGGGGACGCTCAGTTTCACCCCGCCCTCGACTCCGAGCGCCGGCGCCTCGGTCGCGGCGTAGTTATCGCCCTCCCCCGCTACCAGCTCAATGATGCGCGGGGAATCCGTTTCCCGGCTGGCGGCAACAAACCCGAGCCCGAGCGCGAGCGCCGCGGCGGCCGCGTGGAGGGCGAGCGCCTGCAGGAAACCACGGGAGGAGCTGTCGGTCATCGCCGGGAGAGCGGGCGGCCGCTCAGGAATCGGTCTTTGAGTCGATGGTGATCCGGGTGAGGCCGGCGCGCTGGAGCTCCGTCATCACCTCGGCGACCTTCTGGAACGGCACCGCGGCGTCGCCACGCACGCGGATGACGGGCGGCTTGGGCTCGGCCGCCAGCGCGGTCAGGCGCGTGCGGAGTTGGGCGAGCGTTAGCGGCGTCGGCTGGTTGTCGACGTAGAAGCCCCGGGCGTCGATGGCGACGGCGACGTGGCGCTCGTCGGACTTCATCTTCGGCTGCGGGGCCTTGGCCACGGACGGCAGGTTCACCCCGACCGTCTGCTCCTGCTGGATCAGCGGGGTCGCGATCATAAAGATGACGAGCAGAATGAACCCGAGGTCGATCAGGTTCGTCACGTTCAGGTCGGCGATCGCGTGGGAGGCGCGCGGACGGCGGAAGTTGCGGGCCATAACCGGGCGGTCAGCTCGACTCGAGTTCGAGGCGGTCGGCGAGGCTGGAGGCGTAGTTCTCCAGCTCGGTGGTCATCCGCCGGGTGTGGCTGAGGAGCAGGTTGTAGCCGAACACGGAGGGGATGGCGACGACGAGACCAGCGATGGTGGCGAGCATCGCGCCGGAAACGCCGGGCGCGAGCTGTTGGATGCCGGCGGTCTGCTGGGTGGCGATGGCGCTGAAGGCCTCCATCACGCCCCAGACGGTGCCGAGCAGCCCAATGAAGGGGGCGCCGGAGACGATCGATGCGAGAAAGATCATGTTCGACTCGTAGCGAAGCGTTTGCCGGGCGATCGCGCGCTGGATGGCGTTCTCGGACTGCTCCAGGCGGGCGCGGGGATCGTCGCGGCCGCGTTCACGGTCGTGGGCGGCGGCACGGCGGTAGCACTCGATGGCGTCGGCGAAGAGGTCCGCATAGGGGATCGAGCGGGGGGCGCGAAACGTGTCGGGCACATCGAGGAGCGAACGCTGGTCACGGAGGTGCTGCTCGAAGGAAAGGTTGAGCCCGCGGAGGCGTTTCAGCTCGTGGTGTTTGCCGAACATGACTGTCCAGGCGACGAGGCTGAAGAGCGCGAGGCCGAGGACGATCGTCTTGTCGATCGTCCCGCAGCGCTCGAAGATCTCGATGATGTTGGCGGCCAGGACCGGCGAGGCGAAGAGCTGCACAGGCATAACTGACTGGAACCGTTGCCCGCTTTGGCCGGGCGCAGCAACGGAAAACCCGGTGGGAGCCGAATGAAGTTGCCGCGCGCGC
>SYDD01000093.1 GCA_005786775.1 Opitutaceae bacterium | reverse complement strand
GGTTTCCCATGCGCCGTGCTGGCGGGCGCCGTGCTCGGCCTTTTCCGCCGGGTGCCAGCCAATCGCCGTCGGGTAGAAGAGGATTTCGGCACCTTGGAGCGCCGTGAGGCGGGCGCCCTCGGGGTACCACTGGTCCCAGCAAATGAGCACACCGATGCGGCCGAACCGGGTGTCCCAAGCGCGGAAGCCGGTGTCGCCGGGAGTAAAGTAGAACTTCTCGTAGTAGAGCGGGTCGTCCGGAATGTGCATCTTCCGGTAGCGCCCGACCATGCGGCCGTCGGCATCGAAGATCACCGCGGTATTGTGGTAAAGCCCCGCGGCCCGGCGCTCGAAGAGCGAGGCGATGACCACGACCCCATACTTACGGGCGAGGGCCTGGAAGGCGCGGGAGCTGGGCCCGGGGATCGGTTCCGCGAGGCGGAAGTACTCGTGCTTCTCGGCCTGACAGAAGTACTGCGAACGAAACAGCTCCTGCGTACAGATGATGTTGGCGCCCCGGCGGGCCGCCTTCTCCGCGAGCGCAAGGGTGCGACGCAGGTTCGCGGCCGGCGAGGCGCCACATGCGTGCTGGAGGAGTCCGAGGGTGACCTTAGCCATGGCTCAGTAGACGACCTTGTTGAGCGGGTACTCCACGATGCCTTCGGCGCCCAGCGCCTTAAGCTGCGGGATGATTTCGCGAACCACGCTCTCGTCGATAATCGTCTCTAATGCGATCCAATCTGGGGCGCTCAGCTGGGAGATCGTCGGGTTACGCAGCGCCGGCAGCTGGGCCGAAACCCGCTCTAGGGCCGCCCGGGGAAGATTCATTTTCAGCCCGACCTTCGAGCCCGCTTCCAGCGCACCCCGCAGCAACAGCGCGATCGTCTCGATCTTCTTGCGCTTAGCGGGGTGTGCCCAGCTCGCCTTATTGGCGATGAGCTTGGTGTTGGTCTCCAGCAACGTATCGACGATCCGGAGTTTGGCCGCCCGGAGCGAGCTGCCCGTCTCGGTGATATCCACAATCGCGTCCACCAGATCCGGCACCTTTACTTCGGTTGCACCCCACGAGAATTCCAGCTCCACCTTCACGCCGCGGGACTCGAAGTAACGGCGGGTGGTGTTGATCAGCTCAGTAGCCACCCGCTTGCCCGCCAAATCGGCGGCGGAACGGACTGGCGAGGATTCTGGGACACACAGGACCCAGCGAGACTTCAACGTGGAGGCGCGGCTGTAGACCAAGTCACAGACCTCGACCACATCGGAGCCGTTCTCCTGGACCCAGTCGTGCCCGGTGAGGCCGCAATCGAAGAAGCCGTGCTCGACGTAGCGGCTGACCTCCTGCGCACGGACGAAACGCCCATCGAGCTCCGGATCGTCAATCGACGGCCGGTAGCTGCGGCTGCTGGTCGTGATCTTCCAGCCCGCCTTGGCGAACAGGGTCTTGGTGGACTCCTCCAGGCTGCCCTTAGGGAGCCCGAGCATCAACAGAGGTACGCGATCGGACACCCCGCGAAGGCACACCCCGGCCCCGGGGCCTTCAAGCAAATTTCCCGCCCGCGACCGCGGAAGCCCCGGGAGGGGAGGCAGTTGACACGGCGCGGGCTAGAGCGTCATTCTCCGCCACCGCGACGCCCCATGTCCCAAACCCCCGCTCCGCGAACCCAACCGAAGCCCCTCATCTTGGTCGTCGAGGACCAGCCGGAGTTGGCTGCGCTGGTCGCGATGCACTTGGAGCGCGCGGAGATGAACGTGCAGGTATGCCACCGCGGGCAGCACGCGCTGCGTTTCCTGCAGAAGAACTTCGCAAATCTCGCGCTGCTCGACATCAACCTGCCCGACCAGACTGGGTTCGAGCTGGCGGAGCAGCTGAAGGCGGCCGACATCAATGTGCCGATCATATTCCTCACGGGTAACGTCGAGGAGGAGAGCAAGGTGCGGGGTCTAGAGCTGGGGGGAGATGACTACATCACCAAGCCGTTCAGCTACGCCGAGCTGGTGGCGCGCATCCGGGCCGTACTGCGCCGCGCGGAGGTCAAGGCGGACCTGAACATCACCAAGAACGTCAAGGTGAGCGATGAACCCTTCGAATTCTGCGGCGCCCGGGTCCAACCCCAGCGGCTCGAGGTCTCCTTTCCCAATGGCGTCAACGTGGCCATCGGCCGTAAGGAGCTCGGTATCCTCGCTCACCTCAACGGCAACGCAGGCCAAGTCGTGCCCCGTCCGGCCCTGATCCACGCGGTGTGGGGCTTGCACGCGGACGTAAAGAGCCGCTCGCTCGACCAATATGTCGCCAAGATCCGCGATCTCTTCTCTGACCATGGAATGAGCCTCGAGCAGTTCCGCACCGTTCACGGGATCGGTTACATCTTCGACCCGAAGGGCGAGTCGGAAGCGGGTCGCTGAACGCGGTTCAGAAAAGTTCGCCTTGGATCGGCGCCGGCGGCGCGGTCGGGGCGGGAGGCGCAGAGGGCAGCGGAGCCTCCAATCCGTGGCGACGGCGGGCCTCGGCGGCCGTCGTGCGCATCTCGTAGGTATCGAGCATCGCGACGAGTTCCGCGGGGCGTGGCGTGCGCCAGGTCGGCTCTGCCGGCGGCAGCGCGAGGTTGAGAGTGGTGAGGCGCCGGTTCAACCGCAGCCGGTCCGCCGCCTCCGCCACGACGGGGCGGAAGCGCTCCGGCCGTAGTTCCCCGGCCCGGGCGATCACCGCGTCGAGGGAACCGCATTCGGCCAACCACTTGGCGGCCGTCTTCGGGCCCACGCCCTCGATGCCGGGGATGTTGTCCGCCGTGTCCCCGACCAGGGCGAGGTAGTCGGCGATGCGCTCGGGGGGGACCCCGAACTTTTCCACCACCCCGGCGGCATCGAGCCGGCGCCAGCCAAGCTTGGGGGCGGCCGATGGAGGCGGTAGTAGAATCGAGATCCGGGGCCCGACTACTTGGGCGAAATCCTTGTCGCTGCTCACAATGACCACGTCGTGCCCTTGCTCGGCCAGCCGCACGGCCTCCGCCGCGAGGAGGTCGTCGCTCTCGACGCCCTCCTGCTCGATGCCCGCCAGCCCCATCGCCCGAGTAAGCTCCCGGATCGGATCGATCTGCGCCCGCAGCGCCTCGGGCATGGGAGCACGCTGGGCCTTGTAGGCCGCGTGGAGCGCCACCCGCTCGGCGGATTCGCCCCGGTCAAAGAACACCAGCGTAGCGTCGGGCGCCTCTTGATCGGCGAGTTTCCAGAGCGACTTCACCCAGCCATGCAGGGCGCCGGTGGGGAAGCCGTCGGCGCGGGTGAGTTCCGGCAGGGCGTGAAAGCACCGGTAAGCCAGATTGAAGCCATCCACGAGCAGCCATTTCGCCATCCCGCGACCCCACACGTTGCCGGGGGCCCGGTCAACGCGGCGCTGCACCGGCTTGCCTTCGGGCGCCGCGCCGCGCGGACTGCCCCCGTGTTGTCCCGCCCGCTGCTCCTCGCCTGCCTCGCCCTCACCGGCCACGCCGCCGAACCGCTTTCGCGGAAACTGGAGGTGGACTTCCATCGCGACGTGCCCAGCCGACGGCTCCGCGGCCTCGCCACTCGCGCCGACGGGCGTCTCGTGCCCGGACCCGTCTTCACCGACCTGAACGGCACCGCCCCCGCTCCCCTCCTCTGGGCCCTAGCGCCCGGCGACACGCCGGAACGCTGGTTCCTCGGCACCGGCCCTGATGGCGCCCTGCACGAGGTGACCCTCGCCGCGGACGGCACCGGCTTCACGAGCCGCGAGGTGACGCGGTTGCCCGACACCCAGGTGCTGGCCCTGCACCGGATCGCGGACGGCGCGCTGCTCGCCGGCACGTCGCCCGGCGGCCTGCTCTGCCTGGTGCGGGAGGGCCAGATCACGGCCCGCGTGCGCCTGCCCGCCGACTCGGTGCTGGACCTGCTTCCGTTGGACGGCGGGATCGTGCTCGCGGCAACGGGCAATCCCGGCCGGATCTACCGCGTCGATCTCGCCCGCCTCGCCGCGACGACCGGCGGGGAGACCGAGGCCAATGGGACGGCGGCACTCGCGGCGCGAGGCGTCACTCTCTTCGGCCAGATCCGCGACCGGAACGTGCGGCGGCTCGCGCGCCTTTCGGACGGCCGCATCGCGGCGGGCTCGGCCCCGCGGGGCAACCTCTACGCGTTCCCGGCCGAGCCCGGGCCGGACCCCGAGGGCGGCACGCCGCGGCTCCTGTTCGAGAACAGCGAGGCGGAGGTGACCGACCTGCTGGCGGGCCCCGATGGCGAGCTGTTCGCGACGGTGGTCTTCGCCCCGTCCTCGCAGGAGTCGAGGATGACCACGGCCTCCAGCCCGCCGCCGTCGCCCGCCGCGAATCCCGCGCGCCCGGGCGCCGAGCCGCCGCGCGACCCGTTGCCGCCGCCCGCGACGCCGGTGCGGTTCACCGGCCGCAGCGCCCTCGTGCGCGTGCCGCCGCGCGGGCTGCCGGAGGTGCTGTCGACCCGCGCCAATCTCGCGCTCTACCGCATCGCGCGCCACGGGGACCTCATTCTGGCCGCGGGCGGCGAGCAGGGCGAATGCGTCGGGTACGACCTGAAGGAGCGTCTCTCCCTCACCTTTCCGGGCAGCGCGTCCGCGCAGGTCAACCACCTCCTGCCCGCCGGGCCGGGCCGTTTCCTCGCGCTCCGCAACAACGCGCCCGGGCTGGCGTGGATCGATTTCGCGGCGGCTGGACCGCGGTCGGCCGAGACGCGAAGGCTGGAGTTGCCCGGACCGGGCCGGTTCGGGGCCGTGCGCCTCGCCCGGGTGACGGGCGCCAAGGCCAGCGACCTGCGCGTCGAGTTCCGCACCAGCCTCGGCAGCGACGAGACGGAAGGCTGGGGCGACTGGACGCCGTTGCGCCTCGAGGAGGACGGCGGCTGGCGGGGGGACGAATTGCACGGCCGGTCTTTCCGCCTGCGACTGACCCTGGAGCACACGGGACCCTTCAGCATCGACCGGGCGACCATCCACCACCTGCCCCAGAACCGGCGGCCCCAACTGCAGGAGTTCCGGTTGCTCCCGCCGGGCCTCGATCTGCTGCCCGCGCCCGAACCCGCGCCCACCGCGACCAACACGCTCGGGCAGCTCCAGCAGCCCACGCGCGAGGAATCCCGCGGCCGAGCCAACCTGACCAGCAGCCCCGTCGTGGCCGTGCCTGGCGCGCGGGTGGCGACGTGGACCCTGCTCGATCCCGACGGCGACGCGTTCACGGCAACCTTCGCGATCCGCCGCGACGGCGAGAGCGAGTGGCGCGAGGTCGTCGTGGGGACGCGCGAGCCCTTCGTGCGTTTCCAGACCAGCCACCTCCCCGAGGGCACGTACGAGACGCGGCTGAGGGTGAGCGAGACCGCCCCGCGCCCGGCTGCCGACCGGCTCAGCCACACCTTTGGCACCGACGAGCTGATCGTGGATCACAGCCCGCCGGAGATCCTCGCCGTGGAGGCGGTTCGCGGCCGCGATGCCGTGGTGATCACCGTCCGGGCACGCGACCGGCTCAGCCTGCTCGAAGGGCTGGACCTTGTGTTCAACCACGGCCTGCGCGAGAGCGTGCGCCAGCCGGCGGACGGCATCCGCGACGGCCGCGAGGAGACGTTCGTCCTCGAGCTGCCGCTGGACCGGGCCGCCGGAGCGGACGCGGTCGAGCTGAGCGTGCTGGACGCCGCCGGCAATGCCGCGACCCGGCGTCTGCGCTTCTGATTTTCCCGATGCAACGCCGCAACTTCCTCCGCACCCTTGGTACCGCCGTCGGCGGGCTCGCCGCCGGTTTCAACCCCGTGTTCGCCGACCCCGCCGACCCGTCGCGGCGGCTGCTCACGCACCCGAGCGGCCTGCCACGCCGCATCCTAGGCCGCACGGGCCAGGCGGTCTCCATCATCGGATTCCCAGGGCTCGCCCTTTCCCGCGTGCCGCAGGAGGAGGCCAATGCGGCGGTGCGCGCCGCCTTCGACCAGGGGATGAACTACCTCGACACCGCGCCGTCCTACGGCAGTGGCCGGGCCGAGATCGCGCTCGGGCCCGCCCTCAAGGGCCTACCCCGCGACGAGCTTTTCCTCTCCTGCAAGACCAAGCGGCGTGACGCGGTGGGAGCCCGGGAGGAGCTGGAGCAATCCCTGCGCCGGGCCGGCACCGATCACTTCGAGCTGTACCAGCTGCACGTGATGTCCACCGCGGCGGACGTCCGCGAGGCCTTCGGCCCGGGCGGGGCGATGGAGACGCTGGTGCGCGCGCGCGAGGAGGGCAAAGTGCGCTGGCTTGGCTTTTCCGCGCACACCAAGGAGGCGGCTCTGGAATGCCTGCGTCTCCATCGTTTCGAGACGGTGATGTACCCGGTGAACTTCATCGAGCACTACACCCACCAGTTCGATCCGGACGTGCTGCGCCTCGCGCGGGAGGCGGGCGCGGCGTTGATCTCGATCAAGCCCATTTCCGCGGGCTCGTGGAAACCGGGGGAGCAGAAGACGCGGAACAACTACTGGTACAAGGCCCTCGAGGACCAGGGGGAGATCAACCGCGCGATCCAGTTCGCGCTGTCCCTCGATCCGGTGGTCACCGCCATCCCGACCTCGTTCCTCGACCTGAACCAGCGGGCGATCGTGGCCGGACGCGCGTTCCAGCCCGCGACCGCAGCCGACCTCGGGGCCCTGCGGGCGCTGGCGGAGAAGTACAATCCGCTGTTTCCCCGGAAACCGCTTTACCTGAGCGACCGGGGACCGCACGCGGACTACCACGCGTACACCTGAGGAAGCATCGGGACCGCGGGATAAACACCCTATCCGACCTGCACCCAGCGGAGGGGCAGCAGGCAGGCAAATCAGGGGTTTCACACCCATCTAAACACGATTAATGCAATCCGAATACGTCTAGGCGGAGTGGATCTTTAAAAGAAATTTCAAATCGGGGGGACTCGGGGCTGGGGCTAGCGCCCTAAGCAGATTCCGGCATCGGGGTTGGGGAGAAACGCTAATTCCAACCGGCAATCCCGCCTCCCTCCCGATGAACACCAACCGTTCTCGCTTCGCCGCCTCGCCCCTTGTGCTCCAAGGGCTCCTGCTGCTCGTTGTCTCCCTGCCGCTGCGGGCGCTGACGGCCACCGCCGCGCCCGGTCAGTCGGTCACGTTTTCGGTCACGGCGGAGGGCGCTCAGCCCTTCGCCTACCGCTGGTTCAAGGACGGCCTGGAGCTGCCGGGTGCCACCGCGGCCAGCCACCTCGTCAACGGCGCGACGACGGCGGACGCCGGCACCTACCAGGCGGAGGTCCGCAACACCCTCGGGGCCACGCTCTCCGATGCCGCGATCCTCACGATCGCCGCGGTGGACACCGCCCCGGTGATCACGGCCTCGCCCTCGAGCCAGACCGTCTTCGCGGGCGCGAGCGTGAGTTTCTCCGGCGCAGCCACGGGATCCCCGACGCCGACGGTGCAATGGTTCAAGGACGGCGTCCCGCTCCCGGGAGCGACGGCGAGCACCTGCACGATTGCCACTGTGGCCGCCGCGGACGCCGGCAGTTACGTCCTCACCGCCACCAACTCGGTCGGCACCGCCACCAGCGCGCCCGCCGTCTTGGTGGTGAATCCACCGCTCACCGCGCCCGCGTTCACCCTGCAGCCCGTCGGGCAGACGGTCTTCGCCGGCGCCACGGTGACCTTTACCGCGGCCGCCTCGGGCAACCCGGCCCCGGCCTACCAGTGGCGGCGTGATGGCACCGCGATCGCGGGCGCCACCAACGCCTCTTTCGCCCTCGCCGCCGCTGCGCTGGCCGATGCGGGCACGTACACGGTCACCGCGACCAACTCTGCCGGCACCGCCACCAGCGCGCCCGCGGTCCTGGTCGTGAACCCGCCCCCCACCAGCCCCGTGTTTACCCTGCAGCCGGTGAGCCAGTACGTGAGCGAAGGCGGCAGCGTCGCCTTTACCGCTTTGGCCGAGGGCAACCCGGCGCCGGCCTACCAGTGGCACAAGGACGGAGCACCCATTGCGGGCGCCACCTCCGCCTCCTATGGGATCGCCAACGCGGTCACGGGCAGCGCCGGCGCCTACTTCGTGGTCGCCCTGAACTCCGGGGGCAGTACCACCAGCGCCACCGCACTGCTGACCGTCGGTCCCGTGCCCGGGGCCCCGGTGATCACCTCGCAGCCGGCCAGCCAAACCGTGTCCGCGGGCGCGACGGTCACCTTCAACGTGATCGCCACCGGCACCCCGGCCCCGAGCTACCGCTGGTGCGTGCAGGTCAAGTCGGGGCGCACGGTCACCAAGACCTACCTGCCGGGTGCCACGGCCCCCAGCCTCACCTTGGTGAACGTCACCACCGCCAATGCCGGCACCTACTCGGTTGAGGTGTCCAATTCCGTCGGCACGATCCTGAGCGCCGGGGCCGTGCTGAAGGTGACGACCACGTCCACCAAGGGTCCGAAGTCGCAGACCACGCTCGCCGCTGGCACGACGCTGGCGGCACCCGTGGGGGGCTTCGCGGACACCCTCCGCGTCGACTTCAATGGCGATCGCCGGGCCGATCTGGTCCTGCAGCACCTCACGAGTGGGGCGGCCAAGGCCTGGTTGCTCTCGGGCACCACCCGTTCCGCTGAACGGAGCCTGTCCTCTCCGGCGAAGTCCTGGCGCCTGGCCACGGCGGCGGATTTCAATGGGGACGGCCAGGGCGATCTGGTCTGGCAGAACCCCACCGCGGCCGCCGCGGAAATCCACCTGCTGGTCGGCGCCAAGCAGCTCGGCACCGTCGCGCTGACGGACGTTCCCGCGACCTGGCATCTCGCCGCCGCGGGTGATTTCACGGGCGATGGGCTCCCCGACCTGGTCTTCCAGGACGGCGCCACGGGCGAACGGCTCGTGCTCGCGCTCGCCCGCCTCCAGGCCGATGGGATGCGGCCGCTGGAAACCCTGCCGATCGAGTGGGACATCGTGGGCGCCGGCGACTTCAATGCCGACGGGGCGACGGACCTCCTGCTGCAAAACCTGCTGACCGGCGAATGCCAGCTCTGGCTCCTGCGCGGCACCACCACGCTGGGCCGCTCCAGTCTCGGACGCCCCGGCGCGGACTGGGAACCCGCTGGCGCCGCCGATGTAAACGGGGACGGGCGTTCCGACATCCTCTGGGAACATCCGGTCTCCGGCGAGCGGCTCGTCTGGCTGCTGCCGGCCGCGGGTACCCCCGTGGTGGTGTCGCTGGGCCGCGAGAATCCCGGCTGGATCCTCGCGAACTGAGGCCGCCGCACACCGGCTCGGTCAGTGTTCGCTGCCCCCCGTCCGCCGCAGATCCGTTCTGCGGCGGACGCTCACTTCCAAGGCAAGCGTCACGGCCCGGATCTGGAGGGCGAGCGGCAGGCCGGGCGCGCGCGGACCGGGGCGGACCACGGCGGCCGGAACGTGGATGAAGCCGGCCCTTACCCGGCGGCGCCGCAGCGCGTGCATCAGGGCATAAAACACGTGATTGCAGACGAAGGTGCCCGCGGAGTGGGAAACCGAGGCCGGGATCCCGTGGCGCTCGAGAGCCGCGACGATCGCCTTGACCGGCAACGTGGACCAGTAGGCCGCCGGTCCGCCCCGGATCACGGGCCGGTCCAGGGGTTGCGCGCCGGAATTGTCGGGGATCCGCGCGTCCTCGAGGTTGATGGCCACCCGCTCGGGAGTGACGCCCGCGCGCCCCCCGGCCACCCCGAGGCACACCACCACCGCGGGCCGATGCCGCCGCAGCAGCGCGTTCAGTTCGCGGCGCGCCGTGCCGAAAACGCAGGGCAGAACGGCTCCCGCGACCCGGTGCCCAGCCACCGCTTTGCCGTCCAGCGCACGCACGATGTCCTGGGAGGGATTGCTCGATGCCCCGCCGAAAGGCTCAAAACCGGTCAGCAGCAGCACCGGCGTGGCGCGGGACGTGGCGGAGAGGGACAAGAGGGGCGGCATTCAGCGGACGGAGGGGGCGGGAAAACCCTGCACCCGGACACCGGCGGCGGCGAGCGCCGAGCGCAGCCGGCGGGCAAATCCGACCGGGTCGGCCCCGTCCCCGTGCAGGCAGATGGTCTCGACGCGCAGGGAGGTCTCGCCTCCGTCCCAGGTCCGCACCCGGCCCGCGCGGACGATGTCCAGCACCTGCCGCTCCGCCGCGGCCGCGTCCGGGAGCAAAGCACCGGGCAGGCTGCGCGCGCGCAGGCTGCCCCCGCGTTCGTAGGCGCGATCCGCGAATCCCTCCGCGCGGACCGGCGCCCCGAGGAACCGGCGGGCCGTCTCCTCGAGCACGCTGCCCGCGAGGGCGATCAACGGCAGCCCGGGGAAGGCGTGCGCCAGCACACGCACCACCTCCGCCGCCAAGGCGGGGTCGCGGGAAACCTGGTTGTAGAGCGCGCCGTGCAGTTTCACGTGGGAGAGGACTGCCCCTTCCTCCGCCGCGAGGCGACGCAGCTGCGCGGTCTGCCGCCGCACCAGTTCCGCCGCGGCGGCCGGGGTCACCGGCAGCTCCCGCCGGCCGAAGTGGGCCGGATCCTCGTGACCCGGATGGGCCCCCGCACCCACGCCGTGCAGGCGGGCGAGGCGGAGCGTGTCCCGCATCGTCGCCTCGTCGCCGGCGTGGGCTCCGCAAGCGATGTTGGCTGAAGTGATCAGGGGCATCAACGCGGCGTCCGCCCCCCCGCCCTCGCCCAAGTCGCAGTTGAGATCGATGCTCAGCATCGCCGCGCCTCCAGCCCGAGCCGCAGCTCCCGCAGCGTTTGCTCCCGCGCGGCGAGCAGCGCCCGCGCCTCCCCGGGCTCGACCGCCCGGAACCGCAGCGTGTCGCCCGGCCGCAGTTGGCCGAGCCGGGGCAGATCGGCGGTGATGACGTGCCCCAGGCGAGCGTATCCGCCCAACGTTTGGGCATCCGCCAGGAGCACGATCGGCCGGCCATCCGGGGGAACCTGCACCGTCCCGGGAATCACGGGGAACGAATCCAGATCGCCGGGCAGCGGCCGCGGGAAAGCCTCGCCCTCCAGCCGTAGTCCCATCCGGTCGGAACGCCCGCCGACCGAGAAAACACGCTCCGCCCAGCCCGGCAGCTCCGCCGCAGCCGGCCCCGGCAAGACCCTCAGTTCCACATCGCGTCCCCCCGCCGGCTGCAGCCTTGGATCGACGTGCCAACGTGCGGCTCCCCGGGGGATCTCGGCGCGGCGCAACGGCAACCAGTCCCCCGCACGCAACGCTCGCCCGCCCAGGCCGCCGAATCCCGCGCGCAGGTCAGTACCCGAGCCCCCCAACACGCGCGGCAGCCCGAAACCGCCCGCACACGCAAGATAGGTGCGCCAGCCGCCGCTCACGGCGCCGAGGCGCAACCGCGCCCCCGGGGGAAGATGGAGCGGCCGCCCCCAGGCCAAGCCGTCGATCGGCGCCCCCGCGACCGCGACCAGCCCGCCCGCCGGAAACTCCAGCTCCGGGCCCGTCTGGGTCAGCTCCAGACCTGCTTCCCCCTCCGCGTTGCCCACGAGCAGATTGGCGATCCGCAGGGAAAACGGGTCCGCGGCGCCGGCCGGGGAGACGCCACTCGCCCGCCAACCTGGGCGGCCGAGGTCCTGCACTGTCGTCAAGGCCCCGGGCCGCAGCACGCGGATGCCAGGGCCATCCGGCTGGACCGGCGTTTCCTCGCGGAAATCGAAATGACTCGCCGCGACAGGCTGGAACCGGACTTCGTCGCCGACCTCCAGGCGGGCCGGCGGCGTTTCCCGCGGGTCAAAAAGGCGCCACGGCGAGCGCCCGATCAGGTTCCAGCCGCCCGGGCTCGCCTGCGGGTAAATGCCGGTCTGCGCGCCCCCGATCCCGACGGAACCCGCGGGCACGCGCACCCGGGGGGTCGCGCGGCGGGGCCGGGCCAGCGCCGGGGGCAGGCCGCCCAGGTAGGGGAAGCCAGGGGCGAAACCGATGGCGCGCACGAAATACTCGGCCCCCGCGTGCAGCTCCGTGGCGGCGTCCGGGGTGAGACCGGCGGCGGCGGCGACCTCGGACAGATCCGGGCCCGCCTCCCCGCCGTACACGACCGGGATCTCCACCACGCGCGGTCGCGCCGCGAGGGCCGGCCCCGCCGCCGCTTCCGCAAGCACCGCCGCCAACGCCTCACCGGGCGGCGGGGTGATCCCGGCCTCAAAAAAGAGGGCGACGTTTCCAAACGCCGCCAGCACCTCGCTGATGCCGGACGGGGGATTGCGGCGCAGCCGGTCCGCCACGGCGCGGACGCGCCGGGCGACGGTCCGGTCCGCGTCGTTTCCCAGAGAGAAAACGACCGCGGAATCCCCGAGGGCCTGCAGCCTCATCCCGCGGTTATCGGCCCACGTGACCGGGCGGGCAAAGGGAAAAACCGGCGGGAGTGGTCGGTGCAACTACGGATGCCGGATTGGGTTGAAGTTTTGCATTAACCGGGCGACTTAACGCGGCTTATGAAGGAATTCCCGTCCTCCGCGCTCGCGCTGGTCCTCGGACTCGCCACCGGCTGCCAGAAGGAGGAGATCACCACCTACCGGATCCCGAAGGAGCAGCATCCGGCGACGAAGGCAGCGGCCAGCGCCACCGCGGCGGCCGCTCCCGCCGCTCCGACTGCGCCGGGCACCGGGGGGACCGATATGGCCAACACGGCGGTCGCCACCGCCTCGGGCGCGCCGCTGGCGTGGACGGCCCCGGCGGCGTGGGCCGCGAAACCGGCGGGGGCAATGCGCAAGGGCAGTTATGCCGTGAAGGGCGAGGAGGGCGAGGCGGACTTCGCGATCACAGCGTTTCCGGGGGACGTGGGCGGCGATCTGGCGAACCTCAACCGCTGGCGCGGGCAGCTCTCGCTTCCCGCCCTCAATCAGTCGGAGTTCGCCGCCGCGACCCAGCACGTGGACCACCACGGCCTGCACATGACAGTGGTCGACATCGTGGGCACCGGCGACAAGCCCCAGCGCATCCTCGGGGCGATGATCCCGCATGGCGGCGCCACTTGGTTTTTCAAGCTGACCGGCCCCGCGGCGCTCGTCGCGCGCGAGAAGCCCGCCTTCACCGCATTCCTCGCCACCATTAAGCCGGCCGCCCCTGCGAAATGAACGACGTCGCCCGCCAGTTCCGGTATTTTTTCACCTCCCTCGAGCTCACCGTCGTCCTGCTGGTCCTCGGGATGGTGCTGGTGTTCGCAGCCACCTTGGACCAGGTCAATCTCGGCATCTGGGCGGTGCAGGAGAAGTACTTCCGCTCCTTCTTTGTCCTCGCCCGCATCGGTGACATCCCGGTGCCGGTCTTCCCCGGCGGGTACTTCATCGGCGGGCTCCTGCTGATCAACCTGATCGCGAGCCACGTGTACCGCTTCAAGGCGACCGCGAGGCAGGTCGGCATCCAACTCGCCCACGGGGGCCTGATCCTGCTGCTCATCGGCGAGCTCCTCACCGGACTCCTCCAGGATGACTTCAGCATGCGGCTCTCCCAAGAGGAGCCGCGCAACTACTCCGAGAGCTTCCGCGAGAACGAGCTCGCCATCGTCGACACCACGGATCCCAAGCACGACGAGGTCGTGGCCATCCCCGAGTCGATTGCCGCCCGCGGTGAAACCATCCAGCACCCGCGGCTCCCGTTCCGCGTCATCACCCGCCTCTACTACCCCAATTCGCTGATCCGCAACCGCGAGGCCGGGACACCGGCGTCTCCGGCCGCCATCAAGGCGAGCAAGGGCATCGGCCTCAACGTGGACCTCACTCCCCTGCCGATCACCTACAAGCAGGACGAGCGGAACCTGCCCGGGGCGTTTGTCGAGCTCGTGGGCAGCGAGGGCACCATCGGCACCTGGATGATCTCCGCCGACCCGCGGATGCCGCCCCAGCGTTTCGACTACGGCGGGCGCAACTACACGATCGCCCTGCGGTTCACGCGGGCCTACAAGGATTACACCCTGACCCTGCTCAAGTTCAGCCACGACAAGTACTCGGGGACCGAGATTCCCAAGAATTTCTCCAGCCGGATCCGGCTCCAGACCCCTGGTGGGGCCGATGACCGCGAGGTGCTCATTTATATGAACAACCCGCTGCGCTACGCGGGCTACACCTTTTTCCAGGCGAGCTTCGAGCCCGGGAATGACAAGGTCACCATCCTCCAGGTCGTCCGGAACCCCAGCTGGCTCTTCCCCTACGTCGCCTGCAGCCTGATGACGCTCGGTCTGCTCTGGCAGTTCACCATCCACCTGCTCGGCTTCATCGCCAAGCGCCGCCGCCCCGTCCCCGCCGCCGCATGAAAAAGGCCGCCCCGTTCCTCGTCCTCGCCCTGGTGCTGGTCTGGGTCGCCAGCACGCTGCGTGCACCGCGCAACCCGGCCGCGTTCGACGTGCAGGGTTTCGGGCGCCTGCCCGTGCTCGTCAACGGACGGCTCAAGCCGCTCGACACCGTCGCCCGCAGCTCCCTGCTCCAGCTGCAGGGCCGCCAGACGGTCACCACCCCGGAAGGCCGCCGGCTGCAGCCGATCGAATGGCTGCTCGACGTCGCGTTCCGCCCCGCGAAGGCCGACACCTACCAGCACTTCGAAATCGTCAATCCTGACGTGCTCGCGGTCTTCGACCTCCGCACCTCCGAAGGCCAAGGCGAGAAGCGTTTCTCGCTGCGCCAGCTTGAGCCCAAGATCGCGGAGCTCCAACGCCAGGCCAAACTCGCCGACCAGGTCGAGTCCGCCGTGCGCACCCCGTTCCAGCGGGGTGTCCTCCAGATCTACGGGAACCTCGTCCACTACCAGCGCCTCCGGCACGCCTTCGTGTCGCCCGGCCGTCCGGATTTCCTCGGCGACCTCCTAAAGTTCCAGGATCAGGTCAAGGCGGGCGTCGAGGCGGTGCGCGCCAAGCAGGCCGGCCAGCCCCACGACGAGGCCGCGGCGAAGGCGATGACCGACATCGGCGAGCGCTTCGTGGTGATGGCGGAATCCACCACGTTCCTCGTCGTGCCGCCCGAGGCGACCAATTCGGACCTCACGGCCTGGAAGTCCGCCGGCGCCGCGCTGCTCGACACCTTCCGCGCGGGCACGGTCAATCCCGCCGCCCTCGCGTACGCAGGCTTCGCCCACGCTTGGCACAGCGAGAAACCGGAGCAGTTCAACAAGCTCGTGGAGCTCTTCCGCGCGGACCTGTCCAAGCGCTTCGCCCCGCAGCTGCGGAAGTGCGACCTCGAGACGCGCTTCAACGCGGCGCAGCCGTTCTACACCAGCTCGGTGCTTTACGCCCTTGCGTTCTTTGTCGCGCTCTTCTCGTGGCTCGTCTGGCCCTCCCTGCTCGGGCGCAGCGCCTTCTGGGTCATCGCCGTCGCCTGGGCGGTGGCCACCGCGGGCATCGCCTGCCGGATGTGGCTCGAGGGACGGCCGCCTGTCACCAACCTCTACTCCTCCGCCCTCTTCGTGGGTTGGGGCGCCGTCGGGCTGTGCCTGCTGCTGGAGGCGATCTACCGCAACGCCATCGGCAGCGTCGCGGCGGGCGCGATCGGCTTCTCCACGCTCGTCATCGCCCATCACCTGTCGCTGAGCGGCGACACGATGGAGATGATGCGCGCGGTGCTGGACTCGAACTTCTGGCTCGCCACCCACGTGGTGGTCATCACCGCCGGGTACTCGGCGACGTTTCTCGCCGGCTTCCTAGGTATCATCTACGTGCTCCGGGGACTGTTCACCCGTGGCCTCGACCGGCCGACGGCGGACTCCCTGACGCGGATGACTTACGGCATCACCTGCTTTGCCATCCTCTTCAATTTCGTGGGGACGATCCTCGGCGGCATCTGGGCTGACCAGTCCTGGGGTCGGTTCTGGGGCTGGGACCCGAAGGAGAATGGCGCGCTCATCATCGTGCTGTGGAACGCGATCATGCTGCACGCGCGCTGGGGCGGGATCGTCCGGCAGCGCGGCTTCATGGCCCTGGCCATTGGCGGCAACATTGTGACCTCCTGGAGCTGGTTCGGCACCAATATGCTTGGCGTCGGCCTGCACAGCTACGGCTTCACCGACGCGGCGTTCTTGGCGCTCTCCTCCTTTGTCGCGAGCCAGCTTGCCCTGATTGCGCTGGCCAACGTGCCATTGCGCCTCTGGCGGAGCAGCCCGGCCGGCGCCTGAACGGCCTTCAGGCGAGGCGCGCGAGCCGGTAGCCGGCGGCGACCGCGAGCAGGCAGAGGGCGACGCTGCCCAAGACGTTGGCCGCCGCCCGGGCCCAATCCCCTTCCTGCGCCAGCCGCAGCGTCTGCAGGCTGAAGCTGGAGAAGGTGGTGAAGCCGCCCAGCACCCCGGCCATCAGGAACTGACGGATTTCGAGGGAGAACAATTCCTCCCGCGCGGCCAGCACCCCGATCAGGGCGGATCCGGAGACATTGACCAGCACGGTGCCCCACGGGAAGGCGCCCCCGAGGCGATCCCCCACCCAGCCCGCGAGCAGGTATCGGGCGGCCCCACCGAGGGCCGAGCCGAGAGCGACGAGCAACAGGGCACGCATCGCTGGAGCCTGGGCCCGGGTCCCCGGCGGCCGCAAGCCTCCGGCGGGCCGCTTCTGGTTCGACAAGCGCCCGCGCGGCCAGCGAGGCTCCAGACCTCCTTATGGGCCTCCCCAAGCGACTCGACCAGAAACTGGCCCGGATCCACGCCGGCCAGGCGACCCGGAAGGACTTCATCATCGCCGACGCCAAGGACGCGGACATGGCCTTCGGCATCACGGCTCCGGGGCCCGGCCAGTGCCGCCCCGAGCGCCACCGGGAGGCTGAGGCCTGCTGGAAGTCGCTCGCCGACTACCGCGCACAGATCCGGGCTGTGATCGCGCAGGACATCGTCGACATCGTCCTGCTGTCCGCCTCGAACGTGGAGCAGCTGGCCATCCAGGAGGGCCTCTTCCGCGAGTCTGCGATCACGCCGGCCGCGCGGGCCAACGACACCAGCGACATCTGGGTCGTGCGGGGCGGAAAATACCCCGCGCTCCCCTCCCGCGCCTTCCGCACGGCGACGATCGAGCACATGAAGTACGGTCGCCTGCAGGCAGACTGTACACTGCCCTTCCCTGGAGCCGACCTCGGACTGTACTCCATCACCTTCACCAACAACATCGATTGGGACTACCGCGCGCTGGAGGACTTCGCCGCGTTCCGGCTGGAGGCCGAGGCGAAGCGGTTCCGGTACTTCCTCGAGATCTTCAACCCCAACGTCGATCCGGGCATCCCGGCCAGCCAAATCCCCGGGTTTCTCAACGACCACATCGTCCGTACCCTCGCGGGGGTCACCTCGGCCGGGCGGCCCGTCTTCCTCAAGATTCCCTACAACGGCCCCGGACCGCTCGAGGAGCTGGTCGCCTACGATCCTCGACTGGTGGTCGGGATCCTCGGGGGCAGCAGCGGGACCACGCTCGATGCCTTCCAACTGATCCACGACGCCCAGCGTTATGGCGCCCGAGTCGCGCTCTTCGGGCGGAAGATCAACCTCTCGGAGCACCCGCTCGCCTTTATCGAGTTCCTCCGCCGGATCGTCGACGGAGACGTCGAGCCGGTCGAGGCCGTGAAGGCCTACCACGGCGTGCTC